>NZ_JBJZOJ010000019.1:0-117457 GCF_047200655.1 Streptomyces sp. MS06 | reverse complement strand
TTTCTCGAACTCGCCCGCGACCTCGCGGAAGATGTGCACCGCCTCCGACTCCAACGCGTCCAGATGACTCAGGGCGTACGGGGCCCGGGCGTCCTCGCCCTCGGTGGTCTTGGCGACGGTCGTCATGCTGCGCCCCTCTCGTTGTCCGCCGGACCGTGTCCGGGGGCACCCGCGTCTGAGCCCGTGCGGCGCAGGGGTGCGGCTTGCTTGGTCGGCTGCGGCCCGGTGGCCGCCACTGCGTCGCTCACAGCAGTCCCCTCTCGCCGAGCAGGGCGTACACCGCGGCGGCGGACTCCTGCACGGTCTGGTCCTGCGACTCGATCCGCAGATCGGGCGACGCGGGGGCCTCGTAGGGATCGTCGACGCCGGTCAGGCCGCTCAGCTCGCCCGCCGCCTGCCGGGCGTACAGGCCCTTCACGTCCCGCTCGCTGCACACCTCGACCGGGGTCGCCACGTGCACCTCCAGGTACCGCGACCCGCCCTTCTCGTGCCGCTCGCGGACCGACTCGCGGCTGTCCGCGTACGGCGCGATGACCGGCACGAGCGCCTTGACGCCCTGGCGGGCGAGGAGTTCGGCGACGAAGCCGATGCGCTGCACGTTGGTGTGCCGGTCCTCGCGGCTGAAGCCCAGGCCCGCGGAGAGGAACTCGCGGATCTCGTCCCCGTCGAGCACCTCCACGCGGTGGCCCTCCTCGCGCAGCCGGCCGGCCAGCTCGTGCGCGATGGTGGTCTTGCCGGCGCTCGGCAGACCCGTGAGCCAGACAGTGGCTCCGCTCGTCACGTCAGTCTCCTGATGGTTCGTCGTCATCCGTGCAGCCCGCACTCGGTCTTGGCGCGGCCGGCCCAGCGGCCGGCCCGCGCGTCCTCGCCGTCGAGGACGCGGCGGGTGCAGGGGGCGCAGCCGACGGACGGGTAGCCGTCCATCAGCAGCGGGTTGGTCAGTACGCCGTGCTCGGCGACGTAGGCGTCCACGTCGTCCTGGGTCCAGCGGGCGATGGGGGAGACCTTGACCTTCCGCCGCTTCTCGTCCCAGCCGACGACCGGGGTGTTCGCCCGGGTCGGGGACTCGTCGCGGCGCAGGCCGGTCGCCCAGGCCCGATAGCCCTTCAGGCCCTCCTGGAGCGGCTCGACCTTGCGGAGCCGGCAGCACAGGTCGGGGTCGCGGTCGTGCAGCTTCGGGCCGTGCTCGGCGTCCTGCTCCGCGACCGTCCGGCGCGGGGTGAGCGTGATGACGTTGACGTCCATCACCGCCTCGACCGCGTCGCGGGTGCCGATGGTCTCCGGGAAGTGGTAGCCGGTGTCCAGGAACACGACGTCCACGCCCTTCAGCACGCGGGACGCCAGGTGGGCGACGACCGCGTCCTCCATGGAGGAGGTCACGCAGAAGTCCTTGCCGAAGGTGTCCACCGCCCATCGCAGGATCTCCAGCGCGGAGGCGTCCTCCAGTTCGCGGCCCGCCTGCTCGGCGAGCACCTTCAGATCGTCCGCGGTGCGCTCTTCCCGGGCCGTGGTCATGTCCCGTCTCCCCCTCTGTCGTCGGTCCGCCTCAGCCCACGGGCGAGCAGCCCGAGGAACTTCAGCCGGAAGGCGCGGTTGCACGCCCCGCACTCCCAGGCGCCGGGGCCCTCCTCGCCGGGGCGCAGGTCCTCGTCGCCGCAGTAGGGGCAGTGGAACGGAGCCGCACGCCCGCTCATGACAGCGACTCCTCGCCGGCGCGGGCGGCCCAGGCGGCGAACCGCTCGCCGTCCTCGCGCTCCGCCCGGAAACGCTTCAGCAGGCGCTCGATGTAGTCCGGCAGCTCCTGGGCGGTCACCTTCAGCCCTCGCACCTTGCGGCCGAAGCCGGGCTCCAGGCCGAGCGCGCCGCCCAGGTGGACCTGGTAGCCCTCGACCTGCTCGCCCCGCTCGTCGAGGACGAGCTGGCCCTTGAGCCCGATGTCCGCGACCTGGATGCGGGCGCAGGCGTTCGGGCAGCCGTTGATGTTGATGGTGACCGGCTCGTCGAAGTCCGGGATGCGGCGCTCCAGTTCGTCGATCAGCGAGGCGCCGCGGGCCTTGGTCTCGACGATGGCGAGCTTGCAGAACTCGATGCCGGTGCAGGCCATGGTGCCGCGCCGGAAGGGGGACGGCCTGACCGTGAGGTCCAGCGCCTCCAGGCCCTCGACGAGGGAGGGGATCCGGTCCTCCTCGACGTCGAGGACGATCATCTTCTGCTCGACGGTGGTGCGCAGCCGGCCGGAGCCGTGCGCCTCGGCGAGGTCGGCGATCTTGGCCAGGGTGGTGCCGTCGACGCGTCCGACGCGCGGGGCGAAGCCGACGTAGTAGCGGCCGTCCTGCTGGCGGTGCACGCCGACGTGGTCGCGCCAGCGCTCCACCGGCTGGGCGGGCGCCGGGCCGTCGAGCAGCGGGCGGCCCAGGTAGTCGTCCTCCAGGACGCGGCGGAACTTCTCCGCGCCCCAGTCGGCGACCAGGAACTTCAGGCGGGCGCGGGTCCGCAGGCGGCGGTAGCCGTGGTCGCGGAAGATCGACACGACGCCCTCGAAGACGTCGGCGACCTCGTCGAGCGGTACCCAGGCGCCGAGCCGGACGCCGATCTTGGGGTTGGTGGAGAGCCCGCCGCCGACCCAGAGGTCGAATCCGGGGCCGTGCTCGGGGTGGACGGTGCCGACGAAGGCGACGTCGTTGATCTCGTGCGCCACGTCCAGCAGCGGAGAGCCGGAGATCGCGGACTTGAACTTGCGGGGCAGGTTCGAGAACGCCGGGTTGCCGACGACCCGGCGGTGGACCTCCTCGATGGCGGGGGTGCCGTCGATGATCTCGTCCGCGGCGATGCCGGCCACGGGCGAGCCGAGGATGACGCGGGGCACGTCGCCGCACGCCTCGGTGGTCGACAGGCCCACGGCTTCCAGGCGTTGCCAGATCTCCGGCACGTCCTCGATCCGCACCCAGTGCAGCTGGATGTTCTGCCGGTCGGTGATGTCGGCCGTACCGCGGGCGAACTCCTCGGAGACCTCGCCGATCACGCGCAGCTGCTCGGTGGTGAGCCGGCCGCCGTCGATGCGGACGCGCATCATGAAATGCTCGTCGTCCAGTTCCTCCGGCTCCAGGACCGCGGTCTTGCCGCCGTCGATCCCGGGCTTGCGCTGGGTGTAGAGGCCCCACCAACGCATCCGTCCGCGCAGGTCGTTGGGGTCGATGGAGTCGAAGCCGCGCTTGGAGTAGATCGTCTCAATGCGTGTCCGCACATTGAGACCGTCGTCGTCCTTCTTGAACTGCTCGGCGCCGTTGAGCGGGGTGAAGTGACCCGCGGCCCACTGGCCCTCGCCGCGGTGACGGCTCACCTTGCGTCGGGGCGCGGAGGCGGCAGGGTTCTGCGGGGTGGCGGCCATGGTGGATACGTCCTTCGGGACTTCGGGACAGGCGGAATCGGCTCTGACCTGCGCGTTCATAGGCGCATAGGGATGCGCGCGCATCCTTGCGCAGGCAGGCGGAGAGAGGGGGGAACCGGGGTGCTGGGAGTGGTCAGCGGGCCGGACAGATGGCGCTGGACATGCGGCCGAGGTCGACGTGCCGCCGACTCACCAAGGCGATTCCAGTTCCAGGCATGACGGAAGCCTGGCACGGAGATCTGGACACAGTCCAGCTTTGCCCAGAATGCGGACACCCCTGTCTCGCTGTGCGAGACAGGGGTGTCCTCGGTCACACCGACCGCAAAGGGCCTTGTCAGTGCAGGTCAAGCAGGATATGCGCCGGGCCAGGGGCCCGGCGTCGGAACCTCCGGCTCCTCCTCGACCCTGGTGTCGAACAGCCGGAAGCCCCTGCGCAGGTAGTTGTCCATGGCGAACTCGCCGTCCTTGCTGCACGTGTGCAGCCAGACCCGCTTGGTCGGCGCAAGTCCCGGCCAGCGCTCCGCGAGATCCCAGGCGCGGGCGGCCCCGCGGGCCAGCAGGTGACCTCCGATCCGCCGCCCGCGGAAAGCCGGGATCAGCCCGAAGTAGACGATCTCCACGACCCCGTCGTCCTGCGCCGCCAACTCCACGTACCCGGCGGGCGTGCCGCGCTCGTACGCCACCCATGTCTCCACGCCCGGCCGGTCCAGGTGCTCACACCACCCCTGACGGCTCCAGCCCAGCCGGTCGGTCCACCGGATGTCCCCGCCGACCGAGGCGTACAGGAAGCGGCTGAACTCGGGTGAGGGCACCTCGGAGCGGACGACCGCCACCTCCGGCTCCGGCGCGGCGGCCGGCAGCAGGTCGGACGGCGACGTCTGCTCCAGGGACCAGGTGGTCACGGGGATGTTCGTCATGACCGCCAGGGAACCATCACCCCCGGCGATCTGTCGATCCGGCTCCGGCGGCGCCCCTACCCCAGGGAACCGTCGAGTGAGGCGAGCGGCAGCGCGAACAGTGCCCGCCCGGCCTGCGACCACACCTCACCGGTCTCCTGCCAGTAGGACAGGGACCGCGGCTCCCGGCTCCAGCAGTGGTGCGCACGCACCCGGGAGCCGCACCGCGCACCCCGGGCGCCCTCCGCGTCCTGCCGCCACAGCGCACCCCGCCACCCGCGGGTCCCGCCCGCCTGCCCGACGTACCACCGCGAGTGGTACGACAGCACGCCCCGCACGCCGGTCACGTCCGTCTCGTACGCCGCGTCCGGCACCGCACGCCCCGCCGGGTCGACGGCCGGCAGGCCGGTGCGCCCCGGGCCCGGATCCAGCCGGTAACGCCACAGCCGGGTGGGCCCGTCGGAGCCGACCGGTACCGCCTCGCTGGCCACCAGGGACTCCGGCACCGTCGAGCGGTCCACGGACAGACCCCCCAGGCGGGGCGGGTCCCCCGCCTCGGACGGCCGGTAGGCGTCGACCGCGGGCAGCACGAACCGGGCCCCGGCCGCGGACCAGCCGCCGCCCGTCCAGCCGACCGCCGCGCCGTCCACGGTGGTGCGCTGGATGCGGTCCATGTCGAAGACGTACAGCGCGCCGTGCTCCCGCTCGCCGGTCGTGACCAGCAGCCGGTTCCGGAACCACGCCATGCCCGAGACGGCGGAGGACAGCGCCCGGTAGTCGCGCCCCCCGTCCACCGGCACGGCGAGCAACGCCCAGGTGTAGCGCAGGCGGGCCGGGTGGTTGGCGTCCACGACCGCGATCCTGGCCGGGCCCGGCGAACCGTCCGGGGCGCCCTCCCGCGACCAGGCGGAGAGGATCACCCGGTTCCCGCCCCACAGGCCGTCCCGGTCGGCCTCCCCGGAGGTGGTGACCGCGCCCGCGCTCCAGGCCCGGGTGTCGGCGGCGCCGAAGCAGTAGGAGCGGGTGGCGGCCGGCTCGACGGGGAGCGCCCGCTCGTCGTCGGCGGTGCAGTCGGCGGCGTTGCGCAGCGAGTGGTCGGCCTCCGCGAGCACCGCGCCGACTCCGACCGGCGGCCCCATCACCGCCGCGAGCCGGTCCAGCTCCGGCCCCGGCACCGGGTCCTCCCGCAGGGGCGCGAGGCCGGCGGCGGAGTCCAGCGGCCGCAGCGCGCCCGGGTCGTCGCTCACGGAGGCCTGGGAGGTGCTGATCATGGTGGCGGCGGCGGTCAGGGCCAGTGCGGCCCCGGCCAGGCCCGCCCGAAGCGCCTTGCCCCGCCGGCGCCGGCGATGTCTGCCGCGATGCGTCATAGCTCCTCCCGAGGCCGCCCAACTGCACCTGCGGATCAGTACATTGACCGAGAAGCAGTGGGGGCGACCCGTAGGGGATGCTACGGCAGTCGGACCCGGCCCGGCACGAAGACCCCACAAATACGGGGAAGAAGCCCCCGTACGGCCCGCGCCGCACCCCGCGGCCTTCCCGGCCGCACGGCGGCGCCGTACCGCCGACCGCCCCGCCGCATCGGCCGAAACCCGCCCGAGCGGACGGCGCGCCGCCGGCCGGTCGGCCGCCGCCCCGCGCCCCGGCCCCGCTGTCCGGCACTCCGGCCCCCGCTGCTCGGCACCCCGGCCGTCCCCGCTCCGCCCCCGTTTCGCGCTCCGCCCGCCGGGACGCGGAGGCGGAGCCGACCGCCGCCGCGTCCGCGCCCCCGGGCGAGGCCGCCGTCACTGCAACGGAGTCCGGTGCCGGGCACCGACCACACCGGGCGCCGTGGAGAACGGCAGCGGGGCGCGCGTGCCCGCCGGCAGCACCACCGTCACCTCGGCGCTCTCCCGGAAGCGGTACGGACGATGCTCCAGCACGCCGCCGAGATACCGCCGCACCCTGGACATCTCGGCCCGCACCGTGACCGTCCGCCCGGCGTCCCCGAACATGTCCCGGGCCAGGCCCGCGGCACTCCGCCCGGACCGGTGCACCGCCAGCAGGTACAGCAACTCCGCATGCCGCGGGCTGAGTTCGTGCGTCCAGCGGCCCGCGTCCCCGGACACCTCCACCGACCAGCGGCGCGGCTGGGACAGGTCCAGCACGACCCGGGTGGCGGCCCCCGGCGGCGGCACGCCCGCGTCGTCCACCACCCGCACCAGCCAGCCCCCGCCGAGCGGCTCCACCGCGCACGGACCGAGCGCCGCCAGCCACCGGCGGCCTTCCACCGGCGACTTCGGCAGCGCGATCCGGTTCGTGTACGGCATCCCCGACACCGCCGCGGTCCAGCCGTCCCGGTCCACCGCCAGCGAGCGGCCGCCCAACCGGGCCAGCACCGGCGCCGCCACGGCGCGCAGCGCCTCCAGCGACCGCAGGTGCAGTTCCCGCAGCCGGGCCTCCGCGAGCTTGGCGACCGAGTCGACCCAGGCGAGGGTGGCCGGGTGCATCGTCTCCAGCGGCCCGCTGACGTCGACCACCCCGAGCAGCCGACCGTCCCGGGGGTCGCTGATCGGGGCGCCCGCGCAGGTCCACGAGGTCTGGCTGCGGACGAAGTGCTCCGCCGCGAAGACCTGCACCGGCCGGCGTGTCACCGCCGCGGTGCCCACCCCGTTGGTGCCGACGACGTCCTCGCGCCAGTCCGCGCCGAGTTGGAAACCCAGCCCGTCCGCCTTGCGGAGCACCGCCGGCGCGCCCTCCCGCCACAGCACGCGGCCCTCCGCGTCGGCGACCACCATGATGTGCCGGGCGGTGTCCGCGACCGACAGCAACCCCTCCCGCAGCACCGGCAGCACATGCCGTAGCGGAGACTCCTCGCGGCGCCGGCGCACCTCCTCGGCCGGCAGCAGTCCGGAACGGAAGTCGTGGTCCGGGTCCACGCCGCCGCGCAGCATGCGCCCCCAGGACTCCTCGATCACGGGGCGCGGAGCGAGCCGGGTACGCCGCCCGGCGAGCGCGTCCGCACGTATCTCGCTGAGCATCCGCGCCGCGCGCACCGCGTCGACGGCGACGAGTTGCGTCACGTTCATCGGTGGGTCCGCCACTGGATCCCTCCCCCGGACGGGTCGTACCCGGTGGACCTCGGGGCCGCGGCTCCCGCTTCCCGGTCCGCTTCCGCAGGCAGCGTTCCCGCTGCGTGTCCCATACTGCCGTCCCGCGCTGCCGGAGGGACACGCTCCGCACCGGCGAACCCGGCGCGTTGCAACCTTCTGCAACCCTGGTGAACACCGTTGCGCTGGATGAGACTTGGGCCACGCCGCCCCGTGCGGCGTCCCTGGCCTCCGACGGGCCACGACGGCGGGGGTGGTGCCGTGTCGGCGCGGCACCACCCCCGCGACCGCCGACGCCTCAGCCCACCGGACGCGCCCGCGCCACCACCGACGCCAGGTCCAGAGTGGGCGGCAGCGTGCCGAAGGCCGACCCGCCGTCGCCGCCCAGCCGCGCCGCGCAGAACGCGTCGGCGACTTCGGGCGGCGCGAACCGCACCAGCAGCGCGCCCTGCAGCACCAGCGCCAGCCGCTCGGCCAGCCGCCGTGCCCGGCCCTCGACCCGCTCCAGGTCGCCCAGATCCGTCAGCAGCCGCTTGGCCGCCGCATCCAGCCGGTGGTCGGCGCCCCTGGCCTGCCCGATCTCCAGGAGGCAGGCGTCCAGCGCCCGCGGTTCGCGCTGCAGCGCCCGCACCACGTCCAGCGCCTGGACGTTGCCCGCGCCCTCCCAGATCGAGTTCAGCGGCGACTCCCGGACCAGCCGCGGCATCCCGGACTCCTCCACGTAGCCGTTCCCGCCGAGGCACTCGGCCGCCTCCACCACCACCGGGGCACAGCGTTTGGCCACCCAGTACTTCGCGGCCGGCACCGCGAGCCTCAGCAGCGCCCGCTCCTGCTCCCCGCCGTCGTCGTAGGCCGCCGCGAGCCGCAGGGCGAGGGTCGTCGCCGCCTCCGACTCCAGTGCCAGGTCGGCCAGCACGTTGCGCATCAGCGCCTTGTCGGCGAGCGGACCGCCGAAGGCCTCGCGGTACGTGCAGTGGTGCACCGCCTGCGCCACCGCCTGACGCATCAGCCCGGCCGAACCGAGCACGCAGTCCAGCCGGGTCGCCGCCACCATGTCGATGATGGTGCGGACCCCGCGCCCCTCCTCGCCGACCCGGCGCGCCCGGGTCCCGTCGAACTCGACCTCCGCCGAGGCGTTCGACCGGTTGCCGAGCTTGTTCTTCAGGCGCTGCAGCAGGAAGGCGTTGCGGGTGCCGTCCGGGAGGACCCGCGGCACGAGGAAGCAGGTCAGCCCGCCCGGAGCCTGCGCCAGCACCAGGAAGCCGTCCGACATCGGCGCGGAGCAGAACCACTTGTGCCCCGTCAGCTCGTAGGCCCCGTCCTCGGTGAGCGGCCGGGCCGCGGTGGTGTTGGCCCGTACGTCGCTGCCGCCCTGCTTCTCCGTCATGCCCATCCCGAGCAGCACGCCCGCCTTCAGGTGCGCCGGACGCAGCTCGCGGTCGTAGACGGCGGAGGTCAGCCGCGGCTCCCACTCGGCCGCCAGCGCGGGGTCGGCGCGCAGCGCGGGCACGGCCGCGTGCGTCATGGACAGCGGGCAGCCGTTCCCGGCCTCGACCTGCGTCCACACCAGGAACCCGGCCGCGCGCCGCACGTGCCCGCCCGGCCGGGACCAGGCCGCGGTCAGGCCGGCGGAGACCCCCTTGCCGAGCAGCCGGTGCCAGGCGGGATGGAAGTCGACGTCGTCGACCCGGTTGCCGTACCGGTCGTGGGTCCGCAGCCGGGGCGGGTGCTCGTCGGCCAGCACGCCCCACTCCTGCACCTGCGGCGAGCCGGCCGACCGCCCGAGCGCCGACAACTCCCCGAGGGCCTCGTCGAGCAGCCGCGGGTCCAGGTGCCGCTCGACGGCCGCCGTCAGCGCCCGGTCGGCGGTGAAGACGTCGTATCCGGCCAGCGGCGGAGGCTGGTTGGTCACCGTATGTGTGCTGCCTGCCATGCCCGGCAACCTACCCGCCGGCCCCGCCCCCACGACCGGCCCGACACGTGGCGTCCCGGCCCGGGCCGGGACGACCGGGGAAACGGCGCCACCGGGGATGGGTGCGGCCGCGTGCGGCGGCTACCTTTAGTGCGTGCAGCCAGCAAGTCAGTTTCCCGCCGAGCCGTCCGAAAGCCCTTCCGGACGGCTCCACCGGGCCCGTGCCCTCTACCGGAACGTCTCCAAGCGCAGGACCGCCTGGCTGCTCTTGAAGGACACCGTCAACTCGTGCATCGAGTACCGCATCCTCGGCCTCGCGGCCGAGGCCGCGTTCTTCACCCTGCTGTCGGTGCCCCCGCTGCTGCTGAGCCTGATCGGCCTGCTCGGCTACGTCGACGCCTGGACCGGCACCGACACCATCACCAGTCTGGAGACCAACCTCCTCGACGCCTCCCGCACGGTCCTCTCCGACCAGGGCGTGCGCCAGATCGCGCAGCCGATCCTGGACGACGTGATGAACGGCGGCCGGCCCGACGTCATCTCCATCGGCTTCCTGTTCGCCCTGTGGTCCGGTTCCCGGGCGGTGAACGTCTTCATCGACACCATCACCGTCATGTACGGCCTGGACGGGGTCCGAGGCATCGTGCGGACCCGGGTGGTGGCGTTCCTGCTGTTCGTCGCGGCCCTGCTGATCGGCTCGGTGGCGCTGCCGCTGATGGTGGCCGGCCCGGACGCCGTGGTGCGGATCGTGCCCTGGTCGACGACGGTGGTCCAGGTGCTGTACTGGCCGGTCGTCATCGTGCTGTCGATCGCCTTCCTGACGACGCTGTACCACGTGTCGGTGCCGGTGCGCTCCCCGTGGGTCGAGGACGTGCCCGGTGCCCTGGTCGCCCTCGCCATGTGGGTGCTCGGCAGCTTCCTGCTGCGCATCTACCTCCAGCACACCATCGAGGGCGCCAGCATCTACGGCTCGCTGGCCGCCGGCGTCGCCGTGCTGCTGTGGATCGGCATGTCCGCCTTCGCGGTGCTCGTCGGTGCCGCCGTCAACGCCGCCATCGACCGGGTGTGGCCGGCCGCCGCGACCGCCGCGGCCCGCGCCGTCAACGAGCGGCTGCGCGAGTCGGAGGCCACCGAGTACGTGGCCCGGCTGGCCGCCGCCCGCGTCCACGACGACCCCGACGACCCCGCCGACATGCCCTCCGAGTTCCCCGAGCGCTGGTCCCGCTTCCTGCCGCCGGAGGACGTCACGGGACGGCTGCGTACCCATGCGAAGGCCTCCCCGCGGGCCGGGGAGGACGGCGGCCGGACCGGGGAGAAGTGATCCCGCCGCGGTCGACCCCGTCCGAGTGCCCGCCGCAGTCGGCCTCGTCCGAGTGCCCGCCGCGGTCGCGCCTGCCCGGGCGCCCGCCGCGGTCGACCCCCTCCGGGCGCCCGCCGCGGTTCACCCGGCCCAGGCGCCCGCCGCGGCTGCCTCCCGGGCGAAGTCGGCGAAGTCCCGCGGTACCCGGCCCAGTACCTGCTGCGCGCCCTCGGCGAGATAGGCGTTGCGACCGTCCAGCAGTTGCCCGTACAGCTCGGCCAGGAACTCCGCCTCCGGGGGCTCCACCCCGGCGGCCGTCAGGTACGCGGCGTAACCGCCCGCCGCGACGGGCCGGTACCGCAGCTCGCGTCCCGCTGCCGCGCCGATCTCCCTGACCGCCTCCGCCCACGTCAGCAGCCGCGGCCCGGACACGGCGAGCGCCTGCCCGGCGTACCGGTCCCCGGCCGTCAGCACCCCCACCACCACCTCCGCCACGTCCCGCACGTCGACGAACGGCTCACGCACCTCCCCGGCGGGGAACACCAGCTCCCCGGTCCGCCGCAACTCCTCCGCCAGGCGCCCTTCGCTGAAGTTCTGCGCGAACCACGCGGACCGCAGCACCGTCCAGTCCGCGTTGGACTCCCGCAGCGCCTCCTCGGTGGGCCGGGCCTCCTGCTCGCCCCGCGCCGACAGCAGTACCAGCCGCCGCACCCCCAGCCGCACCGCGGAGTGCGCGAGCAGTCCGACGTCCCGAGCCGCGTCCCGCACGCCCACGTCCGGCGGGTAGACCAGATAGGCCGCGTCGGCGCCGCGCAGGGCGTCCTCCCAGGTCGAACGGTCCCGCCAGTCGAAGCCCCGCTCACGCGAGGCGGCCCGCACCGTCAGCCCCGCCGCCTCGGCGGCCCGTGCCACCCGGCTGCCCGTGCGACCGGACGCGCCGGTCACCAGTACCGTCATGTCCTTCGTGTCCCGTGCCATACCTCCAGTGAACTCCCGTGCCCGCCGACCGGCCCGACCCGTGACGCGCGGCGGTCGTGCGGCCACGCCCCGCCGACGGCCCGTCCGCCTGCTCCGCGGCCCGGGGACGCCGCGTACCGCACGCCGGTTCCGGGCCGCGGGGCGGCAGCGCGGGCCGGCGTAACCTGGCCGCGTGTACCGGGAACGACCCTCGCGGATGACCGGGGCCGTGGTGTGGACCCGCACGCCCTCCGGGCCCGCCCCGCAGCCCGTGCTGCCCGACGGCTGCATGGACCTGCTGTGGAGCGACGGGCGGTTGCTGGTCGCCGGCCCGGACACCGGCGCGCACCCCGTGCGGACGCCGGACGCGACCTGGGCGGGGATCCGGTTCTTCCCCGGCACCGCGCCCACCCTGCTCGGAGTACCGGCCCACGAACTGCGTGACCGGCGGGTCGAGCTGGCCGACCTGTGGCCCGCCGACCGGGTGCGGCGGCTGCGCGCACGCGTGGAGGCGGCGCCCGATCCGGCGGCCGGACTGGAGGCGGCGGCCCTGGACCGGGCGGCCGCCACCGGCCCGCCCGACCCTCTGATCCCCCGGCTGGTCTCCGCCCTCGCCGCGGGCCGCCCGGTCGGGGCCGTCGCCGACGGGACCGGGCTCGGCGCGCGCGGGCTGCACCGCCGGTCACTGGCCGTGTTCGGCTACGGCCCCAAGACCCTCGCCGGGATCCTGCGCCTGCAGCGCGCCCTGGCGATGGCCCGGGCCGGAGTGCCGTACGCCGAGGCGGCCGCCCGCGCCGGCTACGCCGACCAGGCGCACCTGGCGAGGGACGTGCGCCGGCTGACCGGCGGGCCGCTCGGCAGGCTGCTGGCACGGCCCGGCTGAGCAAGCCCGCGCCGCGGTGGGGAAGGCAGGGGCGGGGGTGAGGAGCGGCGTGCCCCGATCCCGAGGGCGGTAAGCGGGCGCCCTTACGCCGGGTCCAGCGCGGCGAACAGGTCGACGGCGTTGCCGTCCGGGTCGTGCAGGACGGCGTACCGCTGCCCCCAGAAGGCGTCCCACGGCTTCAGCTCGCCGTGGCTGCCGGCGCCCACCAGCTCCTCGTACACGGCGTCCACCTCGTCCGGTCCGGCGCAGCGCAGCGCCAGGGAGGTCCGGGGCCCGCCCCCGGCCGGCGGGCGCCACGCCGGATGGAAGGACCGCACGGCGTCCTCGGTGTCCAGCAGCAGCCGGATTCCGCCGGGCGGTTCCGCCTCGGCGTGCGGTTCGTGCTCCGCGCCCGGCGGGAAGGGGAAGCCGAGCCTGCGGTAGAAGGCGACGGAGGCGGCCATGTCGGTGACGACCAGGCCGACGGCATCGAATCGTGGAGTCATGCGGCCACGCTAGGCACGTCCGCCGGTTCCGGTCTTGAACGAATCGGACAGCGGCACCGAACCGGCGCCGCGACCCGGCGCCGGCCACCTGCCCCGGCCCCGCGACCGCGTCTTCCGCACCGCTCTCGGACACGCGTCCGCGGCCTACTCCGACCGTGTCTTCCCGGCTCACCTGCACGGAGGGCTGCGATGGGCGGCGCGCGGGGCGGGGAGTGGGACCGAGTGACGTTTCTGCGGTGAATCGGCTGGGCCGTCCGGGTGAGTAAAGCATTAGTCGAGGAGAAGTTCTGCTTCGGTACAGGGAATCTATTGTCCTGGCAAAGAGATGTCGGGTGCCGTGCGGCGCGGCGCCCGACCGGACCTGTTCCAATTCCACCCGAGGAGCCGGATGTTGACTTACGGGAACCAACTGCGCGAGCAGATCGCCGGAGCCGGGACCACCCCGCTGATCGGTGTGTACGACATGTACTCCGCCTCCCTCGCCGCCCGGCGCTACGACGGCATGTTCGTCTCCGGCTTCGGCTTCGCGGCCTCCTACTACGGGCTTCCGGACATCGGCTTCATCGCCTGGCCGGACATGGTCGCGTTCGTCCAGCGGCTGCGCGGCGCCTTCCCGCACCACCACCTGCTGGTGGACATCGACGACGGCTACGTCGACCCCGAAGTCGCCTGCCACGTGGTGGAGGGCCTGGAGAGGATCGGTGCCTCCGGCGTCATCCTGGAGGACCAGAAGCGGCCGCGTCGCTGCGGCCACGCCGACGGCAAGCAGGTGCTGCCCCTGGAGGAGTACCTGGAGAAGCTGGACCAGGTACTGCGGACCCGCCGGGACCTGGTCGTCGTGGCGCGTACGGACGCCACCGACGAGGCCGACATCCTGCGCCGTGCCGAGAGGCTCGCCGCCACGGAGGCGGACGTGGTCCTCGTCGACGGGGTGCGGAGCGTCGACTGGATCCGCCGCATCCGCGAGGTCGTCGGCGGCAAGCCGCTGCTGTTCAACCAGATCGGCGGCGGCAAGTCGCCCCGCCTCTCCCTCAGCGAACTGACCGAGCTGGGGGTGGACGTCGCGATCTACAGCACCCCCTGCCTGTTCGCGGCGCACGAGGCGGTGGACTCCGCACTCGCCGAGCTGCAGGCGTCCGACGGCCGCCTGCCCGCGGTGGACGCGGACCGGGGAGTCGGCGTCAGAGCGGCCACCAGCCTGCTGGAACGCAACATCGCCCGGTCCCGGTCGGCCCCGGGGCGTCAGGAGGTCCCCGCCGGGAGCGTGCCCGTGTGATCGCGGGCCGGCCCCGCGCGGGAGCCCGGCCCGCGCGGACGCCGTTCTCGCGGCAGCGGAGCCGCGGCACGTGCGCACCGGAGCCCGGCGCGTCAGCGGCGGGGCCGGGCGCGTCAGCGGCGGGGGTCGGGTACGTCAGCGGCGGGGCCGGGCGCGGCGCGGTGACCGGCGGCTCGCGGGTCGTCGGTCACCCCGGCAGGGCGACTGCGCGAGTGGACCGCGGACCGGAAGCGTGACCGCGGGGCGGCACCAGGGCGCCGGGTGGCCGGGCACGAGCCGCCGGCGCGGAGCGCGCCGGGCCTTCCGCGCCCCGGGTACGCCGAATGGCCCTGCCGCGCCCCCCGCGCAGCGGAATAGTCCGTCCCGGTGTGGTGCTCTGTTGTTATCGGCACAGTGACGTGCAGAAGGGCTGGTGGGCGTATGACAGCAGACCGGACGGGCCCCGTCGTCACCACCGGGTACGGCGCCGTGCGCGGCAGGCGCGAGGACGGCGTCGTCGTGTTCCGGGGAATCCCCTACGCCGCACCGCCCGTCGGCCCGCGGCGGTTCCGCCCGCCCGAGCCGCCCGAGCCGTGGGACGGGATACGCGACGCGGGCGCCTTCGGGCCGACAGCCCCCAAGCCTCCCTACTCGGAGGCGTTCCAGAAGTACCTGTCCGACCCGGTCGTCCCCGGTGACGACTGCCTCAACCTCAACGTGTGGACCCCCGACCCCGCCCCCGGCGCCCGGCTGCCGGTACTGGTCTGGCTGCACGGCGGCGCCCTCACCCGCGGCTCCTCGGCCGTTCCGGTCTACGACGGCCACGCCTTCGCCCGGGACGGGATCGTCCTCGTCTCGGTCAACTACCGGCTGGGAGTCGAAGGGTACGGACTGTTCCCGGACGTCCCCGCCAACGCGGGCCTGCGCGACCAGCTCGCCGCCCTGCACTGGGTGCACGAGACGATCGCGGCCTTCGGCGGCGACCCCGGCCGCGTCACCCTGGCCGGGCAGTCCGCCGGCGCGATCAGTGCCGGCGCCCTGATCGCCGCCCCGCAGGCCCAGGGCCTGTTCCGGCGGGCCGTCCTGCAGAGCGGGCCGCCGGAGGCCTCGGACCGCGACAAGGTGCGGCGCATGGTCCGGCGGATGGCCGCCCGGCTCAAGGTCCCCGCCACGGCCGAGGCCTTCGCCGCCGTCGACCCCGAGCAGCTGCTGCGGACCCAGGCCGAGGTCGGCCGGCTCAGCAGCCCGGTCCTCGGCGGTCCGTCCTTCGGCATCGTCGTCGACGGCGACCTGGTACCCGCCGACCCGCTGACCGCGCTCACCGACGGCGGCGCGGCACGGGACGCCGAACTGCTCCTCGGCTGGACCCGCGACGAGTACCGGCTGTGGCTGGTGCCGGGCGGGCTGCTGGAGCGCGTCGACCGGCTCGGCCCGGTCGCGCTGGCCGGCGCCATGGCGCGCTGCCACTGCGGAGCGGAGGTCGTCCGCGGCTACCGGGCCCTGCACCCGGACGCCGGCACCGCCGAGATCGTGGGCCAGCTGGTGACCGACCACCTGCTGCGCGTCCCGCTGCACCGTCTCGCCGACGCCCGCCCCGCGACGTCGTACGTCTACGAGTTCGCCTGGCCCTCCCTGCTGCCCGGCCTCGGCGCCTGCCACGCACTGGAACTGGGCTTCGTCTTCGACACCGGGGAGGTGCCGGAGTCGGCGAAGCTCGCCGGTCACGGAGCGCCGCAGGCTCTCGCAGACGCCATGCACCGGTCCTGGGTGCGGTTCGTCCGGGACGGCACACCGGGCTGGGAGGCGTGGGACGCCTCGCACCCCGTGCGGATCTTCGGCGAGCACGAGGTCCCGGACGGCGGCGGGGACGGGAAGACCGCCGGCACGGACGGCGGCGGGGACACGGACACCGCCGGCGGCACGGACGGTGCCGACCGGACCGTCCCCGTCCGCGCGCCCTACACGGCCCGCGGGCACCGGGACGCCGAACTGGCCCTGTGGGCCGCGCCCGCAGACCAGCCGCAAGCCGTGCCCGTACCGGCCGCCGCCGGGGTGACCACCGGACGCGGTACCGAACTGAGGTCGGCGGTGCGCCGGCTGCGCCGCTCCGTGGGAACCCGCCGGCACTGACTCCGGGCCGCGACGCCGCGGTCCCGCACACGGGCCGGCGCGGGCGGCGCACCCCGCCGAAGCCTCCCGGCGGCTCCGGGGCGGGAGCCCTCACCCGGACAGGGTGCGGGCCACGGAAGCGATGGCCTCCGGTCCGACCCGGCAGCACCCGCCGATCAGCCGCGCCCCCGACCTCCGCCAGCCCAGCACCCGACCGGAGGTGAAGGTGGCCCGGCCGTTCCAGGCGCGCGCCGAGGCGTCCCAGCCCTCGCCGCTGTTCGGGTAGACCACCACCGGTTTCCCCGTCACCCGGGCCGCGACGGAAACGGCGGTGTCGGCGTCCTCGGGGGCGCAGCAGTTCACACCGACCGCGACGACCTCCTCGGCCGCCGCGGCCAGTGCGAAGGCCTCCTCCAGCGGCTGGCCGGCCCGCGTCCGGCCGCCGCTGACCGAGTACGACAACCAGGCCGGGACTCCGAGCCCGCGCACCGCCCGCAGCAGCGCCACCGCCTCGTCCGTGTCCGGGACCGTCTCCAGGGCGAGCACGTCGGGCCGGGCCGCGGCCAGCACTTCCAGCCGGGGCCGGTGGAAGCGCTCGAGCGCGGCAACCGGGAGCCCGTAGCGGCCCCGGTACTCGGAACCGTCCGCGAGCATCGCCCCGTACGGTCCCGCCGACGCGGCCACCCACAGCGGCCGCCGGGCCCCTGCGCCGCGTGCCCGTCGGGCGGCCTCCCGCGCCAGGTCCACGCTCAGCGCGAGCAGCCGGGCCGCCTCCTCGCGGCCGA
The DNA here is from genome assembly GCF_047200655.1 of Streptomyces sp. MS06. Classification (NCBI taxonomy): domain Bacteria; kingdom Bacillati; phylum Actinomycetota; class Actinomycetes; order Kitasatosporales; family Streptomycetaceae; genus Streptomyces; species Streptomyces sp. MS06. The sequence goes on along the minus strand of NZ_JBJZOJ010000019.1, from coordinate 100,401 downwards.
TCCCGCGGCGGGCGAAGCCCGCGAAGGTGGCCTGGTAGCTGGCGGTGATCGCGACATCCGCGCCGGCCTCGAAGTAGGCCAGATGGGCCTGAACGATCGCCTCGGGCCGCTCGGCGAGCAGCCGTGCGGACCACAACCCGTCGCTCAGGTCGTGTCCGGCCGACTCCAGCTGGTTGGACAGGCCCCCGTCGAGCACGACCGCCCCGGCGGACAGGGCCTCGGCGAACGAGCCGGGTGCGAACGAGCCGGGTGCGGACGGGTCGGGTGCGGACGACCCGCCGGTGGGGTACGGGCTGCCGCTGCTCATACGACGACGTTACCGTTCCCGTTCCCGTCCGCGGCGGTGCGGCGGCGGCGCCCGCGTCTGCCCCGCGCCCGGTCCGAACCCGTCGGCGGACCGTCGGGGCCGGACTCCGGTCGGGCATCGCGGTGGGGAGCGGCTCCGCGGAGTGCGGGTGCCGGGATCGGCCCCGCGGAGCGAAGGGCCCGGCCGTCGGTCTGCCCGGTGCGCCCGCTGCTGTGTTCGCTGCCCGTTCTCCGTGCCGCTCGCCCGGCTGCACGCGCCGCGTGCCGGGCCGAGCGCCGGGCCGCGTGCCGTACCGCGCGGCGCGGACCGTCCGCCGTGCCGTCAGCGACCGGAGCCGCGGGGCCAGTGGACGAGGGCGGCGTGCAACGCGTCGACCGCCCGGTCCCAGGACACCTGCACCTCGCGGGGCGCGCCGAAGGCGCCGGCGGCCTCCAGGGCGCAGAAACCGTGGAAGGTGCTGCGCAGCAGCCGGACGGCGTCGGTGAGTTCCGGTTCCCGAAGGCCGTAGGCGCGCAGCAGACCGCAGGTGATCTCGGCGGTGCGGCGCAGGGCCGGGGCGTCGGCGGCGAGGGCCTGGTCGATGCGGATCTGGGTGGCCGCGTACCGCCCCGGGTGGCTCAGCGCGTACTCCCGGTAGGCGCCCGCGAACGCGGTCAGCGCGCGTTTCCCGGCCGCTCCGTCCACGGCGGCCGCGATCCGGTCGATCATTTCGCCGCCCGCGTGCAGGGCGAGCCGGGTGCGCAGATCCTGAAGGTTCCGCACGTGCGAGTACAGGCTCGCGTCCCGCACGCCGAAGTGCCGCGCCAGGGCGGACAGCGAGACGTTCTCGAAGCCCACCTCGTCCGCCAGATCGGCGGCGGCCGCGACGATGCGGTCCGCGCTGAGCCCGGCACGTGGCATGGGCACGACCTCCAAGAAGCTGAAGCCTCCGGTTTCGGGATGCCCTTGCGGGAGGAGGCGGTGTCCGCGGCGTGCTCCGGCCCGCAGCCCGGAGCGTCCGGCGTCAGCCTGACACGAACTCCCGGACGAAGGCGTTGCCGAACGTGCCGCCCGGGTCGAGCTGCCCGACGAGCGACCGGAAGTCCGCCAGGCGCGGATACCGGTTCTGCAACGCGGCCGCAGACATGGTGAACACCTTCCCCCAGTGCGGCCGCGGCGCGAACGGCTCCAGCGCCTCCTCCAGCCGCCGCACCACCGGGAGGACCGCCGCCGTGTCCTTCACCCAGGTGAAGTGCACCGCCACGCTGTCCCGGCCGTACGCCGGGCTCATCCACTGCCCGTCGGCGGCGACGGTGCGCACCTCGCAGGTCTGCAGCACGGGGGAGACGGTGTCCCGGATGCGGTCGAGGGCCGCCAGGACCTCGCCGGCGTGCGGGCGGGGCATCAGGTACTCGCTCTGCAGTTCGGCACCGCTGCTGGGGGTGAACTCGGCCCGGAAGTGCGGCAGCCGCTCGTGCCAGGGCCCGGGCACCCCGAACTGCTCGGTGCAGTGCTCCGCAGGCATCCCGGGTACCGGGTGGAGCGCGGTCCGCGCCGGCTCGGCCCACGGGAACCCGGGCAGCGGCTGGTCCGTGCGCCGCTTCAGCCAGACCTGGCGGAAACCCGGTTCCCGCCAGTCGGTGAACAGGCTGACGCTGTACGCCGCGGCCGCGACCTTCTCGAAGTCCAGCCCGTGGAGCGGCAGCTCGGTGAACAGGTGCTGCTCCACGTCGAAGGCGGGCTCCAGATCGAGAGTGAGCGCGACGACCGCGCCGAGCGCGCCCAGCGAGGTCACGGCGCCCCCGAAACGCGGGTCCCCGCGACCGATGGCGACCGTCGACCCGTCCGCGGTGACGATTTCGACCTCCCGCACCGGGACCGCCAGCGGACCGTTGCCGACGCCCGATCCGTGGGTGCCCGTCGCCACCGAGCCGGCCACGGAGATGTGCGGCAGGGAGGCCATGTTGGGCAGTGCGAGCCCGCGGGCGTGCACCTGCCGGGCCAGCTCGGCGTACCGCACCCCGCCGCCCACCCGGACCGTGCGCGCGGCCGTGTCCACGTCGATCTCGGCCGGCAGCGCGTCCAGCGACACCAGTACCCCGCCGGGCCCCGCGTCGGCGATCCTGTTGAAGGAGTGCCCGCTGCCCAGCACCCGCACCAGGTCGCTCCGCGCCACCAGCGCGCGCAGCGCCGCCACCGTGTGCGGACGGTGCAGCTCGGTCGCGGTGTAGGTGATGTTGCCCGCCCAGTTGGTCACGTGCTCGGCCATCCGGTCGCCCCTCCCCGAGGAACAGGTAGAACGAGTTAGTGGTTCACCGCGAACCTATCCCGCCCACCCCACCCGGACCGCACCCCGGGTCACACCGGCCCCCGGCCCACCGCCGCCCCTCACGCCACATCGCCCACGATTACCGTCCCCGCCCCCCAGGGGGCACTCGCCCGCCTGCCCGCCTGCCCGCCTGCCCGCCTGCCCCGGGACGCCCGCGCCCGCCCCGGGAGGCCCGCGCCCGCCCCGGGAGGCCCGCGCCCGCCCCGGGAGGCCCGTGCCCGCCCCGGGAGGCCCGTGCCCGCCCCGGGAGGCCCGTGCCCGCCCCGGGAGGCCCGCGCCCCCGTCCGGCCCGTCGCCGGGTGTCCGGCGCGCGCCGAGAGGGGGACCCGGCACCGGGGTCCGGGGCGGCAGGGCATACCGTGAGAAGTCGTACGCCTGAGCCGGGAGGAGACACGGATGGGCAACCGCACCGCGCTGGTCGAGGATCTGATGGAGCGCTTTCCGCACGTGCCGCGGGAAGCCGTCTTCAAGGAGGACCTGCTCCGCGGCGGGGTCGCTTTCGACGCGTCGGCGCTCAGCGACAACGAGTCGGGTGAGGTGAAGCCGAAGTCCTACTTCATCTTCTCCTTCGACCACGGCACCCTGCCGGAGCTCGGCGAGGCGGCGCTGCGACGGCCGCCCGAGGAGATCATCCTCACCGGCGGGCCGTACGACCTGCGGCGCACCGTCGTCTCCGTGCGCGTCAACCCCGCCTCGCCGTACCGCGTGGCCGCCGACCAGGAGGGAGTGCTCGGGCTCTACCTCGACGGCCGGCGGATCTCCGACGTCGGCGTGCCGCCGATGCCGGACTACTACCGGCACACCCTCTCCAACGGGAAGTCCGTGATGGAGGTCGCCCCCACCATCCAGTGGGGCTATCTGATCTACCTCACCGTCTTCCGGGTCTGCCAGTACTTCGGCGCCAAGGAGGAGTGCCAGTACTGCGACATCAACCACAACTGGCGCCAGCACAAGGCGGCCGGACGGCCCTACACCGGAGTGAAGGACGTCGAGGAGGTCCTGGAGGCGCTGGAGATCATCGACCGGTACGACACGCAGAAGGCGTCCACCGCCTACACGCTCACCGGCGGCGCCATCACCAGGACCGTCTCCGGACGCGACGAGGCCGACTTCTACGGGCACTACGCCAAGGCCATCGAGGAGCGCTTCCCCGGCCGCTGGATCGGCAAGGTCGTCGCACAGGCCCTGCCGAAGCCCGACGTGCAGCGCTTCAAGGACTACGGCGTGCAGATCTACCACCCCAACTACGAGGTCTGGGACCGCCGCCTGTTCGAGCTGTACTGCCCCGGCAAGGAGCGCTACGTCGGCCGCGACGAGTGGCACCGACGGGTCCTGGACTCGGCGGACGTCTTCGGCGCCCGCAACGTCATCCCCAACTTCGTCGCGGGGGTGGAGATGGCCGAACCGTTCGGCTTCACCACCGTCGACGAGGCGATCGCCTCCACCACCGAGGGCCTGCGCTTCTTCATGTCGCACGGCATCACGCCCCGCTTCACGACCTGGTGCCCCGAGCCGACCACTCCGCTCGGCAAGGCCAACCCGCAGGGCGCGCCGCTGGAATACCACATCAGGCTGCTGGAGGCCTACCGCGCCACCATGGACGACTTCGGCCTCTCCTCGCCCCCCGGCTACGGCCCGCCCGGCCCCGGCCGCGCCGTGTTCTCCGTCAGCTCCTTCATGGACAGCCTCCCGGCCCAGGAGCCGTCGGCGGTCTGACACCCCCAAGGGTGTGGCCCCGTGCGCCGGCGGAGTCGTCCGGGGCGGGCCGGTGAGCCGCCGGCGGGCCCCGCGCCGCTGCGATGCGGCCGCGGCCGGGGGCCCGCCGGTCCGTCAGACGCGCCCGAACAGGGCGCTTGTCAGCCGCCGCGGAACCGTGAAAAGGTCGGGCATCGCCGCGAGGCTCCCCAACGCCTCTGAGGGACGTGGCGAGTTGACTCCGCCTGTGGACGCAGGAGATCCATGCCCGACCTGCCGACCCCCAAGGACGCCACCGAGGCCGCGCAGTTCACCGAGTGCTGGGACGCAGTGCTCTGCTACGCCGGCCTCTGCGCGGCCGGTCCCGCCGACGCGCGGCAACTGGCCCGGGAGGCGTTCGCGTTCGGCATGCGGCAGGCCCGTGACGCCGGGTCCGCGATCCGGCGCGGCCCCGGCCGCCGCGCCGCGCGGCTGCCCCCGATCCCCCTGCTGCTGACCGCCGTCCGCCTGACGGCGGCCGATTGGGAGGCAGAAGGCCTGGGCGGCCGGCTCGACGCCGGTCTGCGCGGCTGGCTGCACTCGGACCGGGCCTCCCGCCACTCGGGGCCGTCGCCGCGCCGGCCGCCCGCGCTGCGCGGGCTGCACGCCCTGACCGAGGCGGACGCCGAACTGCTGTGGCTGGCGGAGGTGGAGGCGCTGCCGCCGCGCGCGGTGGCCAGACGACTCGGCCTCGCCCCGGCCGCAGCGGCCCAGGAGACCGAACGGGTGCGATCCGCGTTCCGGGACCGCTGCCGCAGGAACCACCTGGAAGCGCAGCTCGACGCCGCCTGCCGCAGCTATGCGCGCCTGCTCGACGCTGTCCTGCGCGATCCGGCCGCCGACGCCCCCGAGGACCTCGCCCGCCACCTGGCCTCCTGCGCGCACTGCGCCGAGACCGCCGACTGCCTCCGCCCGGACGGGGGCGGGGTGCCCGCGGCGCTGGCCGACGGGGTGATCGGATGGGGCGGCCGCGCCTACCTCGAGCGCCGCCGCCGGTCCGCCGAGGTGTGGAGCGGCGCTGACCTGCCGGCCCCGCCGGACCGGGGGTCCGAGGCGGTTCCGGCCGTCGGCGGCAGGGCGCGTCTGGGCCGGTGGGGAATCCTCGCGGCCGCCGCGCTCGTCTCCCTGGCCGCCCTGACCGTGTCGATGCTGCCGCTGGGCGGGTCCGGTCACGACACGCTCCGGAACGCCGGGAACGCCGCCGCCGACAGTCCCGCCGCGGGTGCCCCGGGCGGCGGCTCCGGCGACGGCCGCCCGGTCGCGGGTGCCGCACCGGTCCGGCCGCCGTCGCCGACCGCTTCCCCGGCCCCCTCGGCCCCCTCGGCCTCCTCGGCCGAGGTGTCGTCCTCGCCGCTGCCGGCGGCCACCGCCGCCGGGGTAACCGCCGGACGACCGGTGACCGTTGACGAGGGATCGGACCCGGAACCGCAGGGATCTCCCTCGGCCGCCGCCGGGGGCGGCGGAGGGGCCGGGGCGACGCCGTCCTGCGAGGTCGGCTACCGGGTGGTGAACCAGTGGTCGGGAGGCTTCCAGGCCGCGGTCACCCTCACCACCGCGGAAGCCCTCGACTCCTGGACGCTGACCTGGACCTTCCGGGACGGCCAGCGGGTCACGCAGACCTGGGACGCGAGCGCCGTTCAGAACGGCGACGTCGTGACCGTGACCGGCGCCGACTACGACAGTGCCGTACCCGCCGACGGCAGCCGCTCCTTCGGCTTCCTCGGTACCCGGGGAGCCGCGAACACCGCACCGTCCGGTATCGCCCTCAACGGCTCGCCCTGCGCCGTGACCGGTTGAGCCGAGCCGGCGCGACGAGCGCCGCCGAGCGGTGAACACGGCGGGGCGAGGCGCGCACAGCGGCACTCGGGTCGACCGCCTCCCGTCCCGAACTCGCCTTCCGCGCCGACCCGTTCTGCCCCGACCCGACCCGACCCGACCCGACCCGACCCGTCCCGACCCGACCAAACGCGTCTCGTCCCGACGCGTCCCGGCTCCGCGCGGCACGTGGGCCGCGTGGAGCCGGGACGGAACGGGACCTCAGCCTGCCGAGGTGCGACGGCCGGCCCGGCGGCCGGAGCCGCGGGCGCCGGAGCCGGCGCTGCCACCCGCCGGAGTGTCGGCCGCGGTGCGGCGACGCGGCCCGCGGCCCGTCCTGCCGGAGGTCTGGCCCGCGGACGCCTTGCCGGATGCCGCGCCGGTTCCCGGACCGGCTGCGGTGCGCCGCTCGGCGCCGCGTCCGCCGGTGCCGCCGGCACCGCCCGCGGCCCCGGAGGATCCCGCACGGCCGGAGGAGCCGCGCCCGCCGCCCCCCGACGAGGAGCCACCGGACGCCGCCGCCGCCCCGGGGGAGGCGCGGCGGTCGGAGCCCCGGCCCCCGGACCTGGCGGCGGTGCCCGCCGCGGTTCCGGGCTCGCCGCCGGTCCGGCGCCGCCGTCGGGACCGCCGGCCGGGCTTGCCGCCCGTCGCACGGTCCGGATCGGACGGCGCGGGCGCCGCCGGTTCGGGGACCGCGATGGTGACGGGCACGCCGGAGGGCTCGCGCGCGCCGGTGAGGGAGGCGAGTTCCGCGTCACCGGACTTGACGCGAGCAGTCCTCGGGCTCACGCCCGCGTCCGACATGAGCCGGGTGACGTCCCGCTTCTGGGCGGGCAGGACCAGGGTCACCACGCTGCCGGAGCCGCCCGCGCGCGCCGTGCGGCCGCCCCGGTGGAGGTAGTCCTTGTGGTCGGTGGGGGGATCGACGTTGACGACGAGGTCGAGATCGTCGACGTGTATGCCGCGGGCTGCGACGTTCGTCGCGACCAGGGCGGTGACCTGCCCGTTCCTGAACTGCTCCAGGGTGCGGTTGCGCTGCGGCTGGGAGCGGCCGCCGTGCAGGGCCGCGGCGCGGACCCCCACGGCCAGGAGCCGCTTGGCGAGCCGGTCGGCGGACCTCTTGGTGTCGAGGAAGAGGATCACCCGGCCGTCACGGGCGGCGATGCGCGTGGTGACGGCCTTCTTGTCGGTCTCGTCCTGAAGGTGGAGCACATGGTGCTCCATGGTGGTCACCGCGCCCGCCGAGGGGTCCACCGAGTGGACCACGGGATCGGTCAGGAACCGCTGCACCAGCCGGTCGATGTTGCGGTCCAGGGTGGCGGAGAAGAGCATCCGCTGGCCGTCCGGCCGCACGCGCTGGATCAGCCGGGTGATCTGCGGCAGGAAGCCCATGTCGGTCATCTGGTCGGCCTCGTCCAGCACCGTGATGCCCACCCGGTCGAGCAGGCAGTCCCCGCGCTCCACCAGGTCGTTGAGCCTGCCGGGGGTCGCCACCAGCACCTCGGCGCCGCGCCGCAGCGTCTGCGCCTGCTTGTTCAGCGACAGCCCGCCGACCACCGTGGCCAGCCGCAGGTCGACCGCCGTCGCGTAGGGCGTCAGCGCGTCGGTCACCTGCTGGGCGAGTTCCCGGGTCGGTACCAGCACCAGGGCGAGGGGTGCCCTGGACTCCGCACGCAGTCCCGCCGTGCGCGCCAGGAGCGCGAGTCCGAACGCGAGGGTCTTGCCGGAGCCGGTGCGCCCCCGGCCCAGCAGGTCACGACCGGAGAGCGAGTTGGGCAGCGTGGCCGCCTGGATGGGGAACGGGGTGGTGACGCCCTGCGCGGTCAGGGTCCTCAGCAGTGCCGGGGGCATGTCCAGGTCCGCGAAGGCCTCGACGGCGGGAAGAGCGGGGGTCGTGCTTTCCGGCAGCCGGAACTCCCTGGGCGACGACGCGGACGATGGGGGTGACGAGGCGCGCCGGTTCGGCTTCTGGGGCCTGCGGGACATGCGGTGGTGTGCCTTCCTGGAAACAGCGCAAACCGGGGTCCGCACCGTGACGGTGCGGACCCCGGCGAGCGGATACGCGTCCTGCGATCAGGCGGGGACGATGTTCTCCGCCTGCGGGCCCTTCTGGCCCTGCGTGACGTCGAAGTTGACCCGCTGGCCCTCCTGGAGCTCACGGAAGCCCTGGGTCGCGATGTTCGAGTAGTGGGCGAAGACGTCGGGGCCGCCGCCGTCCTGCGCGATGAAACCGAAACCCTTTTCAGAGTTGAACCACTTCACGGTTCCCTGTGCCATGACCTTCTCCGTTCTGTAGGCAGAGGCCCCATCCGGAGATGCCGGAAACACAAATAATGCGCCTGCGGGAGAAACATTCCTGTCAGGCGCACATAGGTTCATGGGTACCACAACTGCAACTCCAAAACCGTAGCACAGCCCGGCGGCCGCCGCGGACAACCCGCGCCCCCGCGTGGCTCCGCCGACCAGGGCGGCAGCCCGGCGGCCCCCCGCATCGGTGCGACCGCGTAAATCGGTGGCATCGGCGCGCCCGCCGGTCTACGGTGAGGACGACTTCGCACGGAGGCCCGCCGGCCGCCGCTGCCGACCGGACGAGGAATGGGAGGTGTGACCGATGGCCGTCTTTGCGACGGGCGCTGCCCGCGACCGGAAGTCCGTCCACTCCACCTCCGTGGTCTCCGGCTGATCCTTCCTGCTTCTTCGCGCCCGTGAGTGCGCGCGGCCGGGGCCGCCCTGTGAAGGGTTCCCCTTGAATCTCTCGTCTTCTTCTGCTTCTTCCGCTTCTTCCGCTTGGTCGCACCCTCTCGCCGGCTACGGCTGGGACGAGGAGTGGGAGGCCGCTTTCACCCCGTTCGCCGAGCAGGGCCTCCTGCCCGGCCGTGTGGTGCGGGTCGACCGCGGTCTGTGTGACGTCGTCACCGACGGCGGCACCGTGCGGGCGGACACCGCCTTCGTCACCCCGCACGACCCGATGCGGGTGGTGTGCACCGGTGACTGGGTCGCCGTCGAGCCCGGCGGCAGCCCCCGCTACGTGCGGACGTACCTGCCGCGCCGTACCGCCTTCGTGCGCTCCACCTCCTCCAAGCGCTCCGAGGGGCAGATCCTCGCCGCCAACGTCGACCACGCGATCGTCGCCGTCTCGCTCGCGGCCGAAATCGACCTCGGCCGCATCGAACGGTTCCTCGCCCTCGCCTGGGAGTCCGGCGCGCAGCCCGCGGTGGTGCTCACCAAGGCCGACCTCGTCCCGGACGCGGTGACGCGTGCGCATCTCGTCCAGGACGTGGAGACCTCGGCCCCCGGGGTGCCGGTGCTCGCCGTCAGCGCCGCGCACGCGGAGGGCCTGGACGCGGTGGCCGCCGTCGTCTCCGGCGGCACGTCGGTGCTGCTCGGGCAGTCCGGCGCGGGCAAGTCGACCCTCGCCAACGCGCTGCTCGGCGAGGACGTGATGGACGTCCGGGGCATCCGGGACGTCGACGGCAAGGGCCGCCACACCACCACCACCCGCAACCTGCTCGCCCTGCCCGGCGGGGGAGTCCTCATCGACACGCCGGGGCTGCGCGGCGTCGGCCTGTGGGACGCCGGGACCGGCGTCGGGCAGGTCTTCGCCGAGATCGAGGAACTCGCCGAGCGGTGCCGCTTCCAGGACTGCGCCCACGCCACCGAGCCCGGCTGCGCGGTCACCGCGGCGGTCGACGCCGGCGAGCTGCCGGTGCGCCGGCTGGAGAGCTACCGCAAGCTCATGCGGGAGAACCAGCGGATCGTCGCCAAGACCGACGCCCGGCTGCGCGCCGAGATCCGCAAGGACTGGAAGCGCAGGAGCGCGGCGGGGCGCGCGGCGATGGAGGCGAAGCGCGGCCGCCTGAGGTAGCCGCCCCCGCGCACCGCCCCCGCGTCCACTGCCCCCGCGTCCACCGCCCCCGCCCCCGCCGCGGCCCCGCGGCTGCCGATCGGGGCGCGGCGGGCGGGGGCCGCGGGCCGCCAGCGGCGGACACCACGTCCGATTTCCGCAGGCGGCTACGCCGCCCCGGGCGGACACTTGATCCCGTGATGGACGAGGACACCAGGTACGAGGCGGTGTGCAGCCGGGACGGCCGGTTCGACGGCGCGTTCTTCTTCGCTGTTCGGACCACCGGCATCTACTGCCGGCCGAGCTGCCCCGCCGTCACACCGAAACGATCCAACGTGCTGTTCTTCGCGACCGCCGCCGCCGCGCAGGGCTCCGGTTTCCGGGCCTGCCGGCGGTGCCGCCCGGACGCCGTGCCCGGCTCGGCCGATCACAACGCCCGCGCCGACGTCGTCGGCCGCGCCGTGCGGCTGATCGGCGACGGTGTGGTGGACCGGGAGGGAGTCGGAGGCCTGGCCGCCCGGCTCGGCTACAGCGCCCGCCAGGTGCAGCGGCAGCTCACCGCCGAACTGGGCGCCGGTCCGATCGCCCTCGCCCGCGCCCAGCGGGCGCACACCGCACGCGTGCTGCTGCAGACCACCGGCCTGCCGATCACCGCGATCGCGTTCGCCTCCGGCTTCGCCAGCGTGCGGCAGTTCAACGACACCATGCGGACGGTGTACGCCGCGACACCGAGCGCCCTGCGGGCCGCGGCGCCCGGGCCCCGCGCCGCGGCCGGGCCGACCGCCGGGATCCCCCTGCGGCTCGCCCATCGCGGCCCGTACCGGGCCGGCCCGCTGTTCGACCTGCTGCAGAGCCAGGCGCTGGCCGGGGTGGAGGAGGTCACCGGCCCCCGCGGGGCACGCACCTACCGGCGCACCCTCCGGCTGCCGTACGGCACCGCCGTCGCCGCCGTCGACGAGCGGGGCGGCGCTGCTGCCTCCGGCGGCGCCACCCGTCCCGGCGGTTGGCTGCGGGCCCGGCTGCACCTGACCGACCCGCGCGACCTCACCACGGCCGTGCAGCGGCTGCGCCGCCTGTTCGACCTGGACGCCGACCCGTACGCCGTGGACGGGCGCCTCGGTGCCGACCCGTGCCTCGCGCCCCTGGTCGCCGCCCGCCCGGGTCTGCGCTCGCCCGGTGCCGCCGACCCGGAGGAGCTGGCGCTTCGGGCCCTGGCCGGCCGGGCGGCGGCGGAACGGCTGGTGCGGCAGTACGGAAAGGCACTCGACGCCCCGTCCGGCGGCCTCACCCACGTCTTCCCCGAACCGGCCGCGCTCGCCGACGGCGAACCCGGCGGCCGGGTGGCCGGGCTCGCCGCCGCACTCGCGGAGGGCGCGGTGCGCCTGGACCCGGGCGTCGACCGGGACGAGGCCCGGCGGGCCCTGCTCGCCGTTCCCGGTGTGGACGCCGCCACGGCCGCCGTCGTGCGGGCCCGCGCCCTCGGCGACCCCGACGTCGCTCCGCCGGGAGCCGACGTCCCCGACTCCTGGCGCCCGTGGCGCACGTACGCGGTGCTGCACCTGGTGGCGGCGGGCCGGTGGACCGCCCGCCCCCCGCGGAACTGACGGGCCCGCGGCACCGGCGGGGTGCGCGTCCCCGGCCCGCCGCCCCGGTACGCCCACCGCCCCGGTACGCCCCTCCGCCCCCTCACCCCCAGATGACCGCGCCCAGCCACGCCCCCGCGATCAGCAGGCAGGTGAACAGTTCCGCCAGCACGCTCCAGCCGCCCGAGCGCATCGCCGTCCGCACGGCCGCCCTGGCGTCGCCGTGGCGGCCCAGCCGCAGCCGTTCGCACAGGTAGATCCCGCCGAGGAAGCCCGGGATCGCGCCGACGACGGGGATCATCACGAACCCGGCCAGCGCGCCGGTGCCGGCGCAGACGGCCATCCGCGGCGTGGCGCCGCTCCGCCGCAGCCGGCGCGGCGGCAGCGCCCAGCGCACCACCTGGGAGAGCAGCAGCACCGCAGTGGCCCCCACCAGCACCGCCCAGGCGATCGGCTCGGGGTCCTTGAGCGCCCACCACAGCACCGCGGCCCACACCAGCCACGACCCCGGCACGCCGGGCACCAGCACCCCGCACAGTCCGAACAGCAGGACCAGGCCGACGAGCAGGAGTTCCCAGACTCCCATCTGCCCAGAGTGCCGGACTCGGGCCCGGGACGCAGGTCATCCGCGCTCGACCCAGCCCCGCTCGCGGGCGTGCCAGCCGAGTTGCAGCCGGGTCGTCACCCCGGCCAGCCCCATCAGCCGCTTCACCCGGCGCTGCACGGTCCTCAGCCCGAGGTCGAGCTGTTTGGCGACGCTCGCGTCGGTCAGTCCGGCCAGCAGCAGGCCGAGGATCTGCAGGTCGGTGCCGTCGGGTCCGTCCGGGCCCGCCTCGGCGATCCCGGACCGCCCCAGCCGCAGCGGCAGGGCGTCCCGCCACACCGAGTCGAACAGCCCGGACAGCAGCTCCAGCAGCCCGCTCGCGTGGACGACGAGCGCCGCGGGCTCGGTGGTGCGCCCGGTGAGCGGTACCAGGGCGAGCGAGCGGTCGGCCACCACCAGCTCGGTCGGCACCTCGTCCGCCACCCGCACCTGCTCGCCCCGGGAGAGCGCGGCCCTCAGCTCGTTCAGCCCGGACGGCAGCGCGAGGACCGTCCGCTCCACCACCACCCGGTAGCGCACCCCGCGGCGGGCGGCCTGCTCCTCGGCGTCGTTCTCCGTGCCGGAGACCACCGGCGGGGCACCGGTGACCAGGGCGCACACCTCCCGGCACGCCCCCAGCTGCAGTTGCAGGAACCGCTGGGCGACCGCGGCCGCGCCGGTCACCACCTCCACCAGGTCGTGCACGGCGGGCTCGGCGGCAGCGGCCCGGTACTCCTCGGCGAGCAGCGCGGCCCCGAGCTCCGCCCGCTCCAGCTCGTGCCGCCGCTGCCTGAGCAGGGCACCCAGTGCCATGCCCGGCGGGGCGGCGACCCAGCGCCCGGCCCGCGCGGAGGAGCGGGCGGCCAGGCCCTGCCGCTCCAGCCGGCGCAGGGCCCGTTCGGCCTCGGGCTCACCGAGCGCCAGCCGCCTGGCCAGGTCGGGCACATCGGCCGCGCCCAGGGACACCAGCGCCCGGTACGCCGACTCGTGGGTGTCGTCCAGCCCTATCGCTGCCAGCATCAGTGCTCGTTCCCTCTCCCGCCGCCACCGTCCCCGTCGGCGTGCCGGCGGCGGGGACGGCCCGGAGCGACGACCCCGCCGCCGCTCCCGCCGCTCCCGGCGCCACCGTGCCACCACCCGTACCACGCCGGTACCACCCGTCACTCTGCCCAACTGCGGGCGCGGCAGCCCCACGTTTCCCGCCACCTCGGGTCGGACCGCCGGTCCGTGCGGCGGTCCCGCCGAGCCGGAATAGGAACCACTGTTCTGCGCCATACGCGACACGCCGCAGGACGGGGGAGTACGGGGCCGGATTTTCCCGATGACCCGGTTTCGGACGGCCCGCGCGGTAGAGAATCGAGGCATGAACCAGCAGGGGGGAAGGCCCGCCGGGCGCGAGGACGACTGGTGGGCCCAGTTGTACGACGAGACCACCGAGGACGCGGGTCCCGCCCCCGCACCCGATTCGCTGGACGACCGCTTCGCCTCGGCGGCCGGAACGCTGGCGGAGCGACCCGGTACGGACGGGTCCCCGAGCGAGGACCGGGTGCCGCGGGACGCGGTGCCCCAGCAGCGGAGGCCGACGCCCCGGAGCGGGGAGCGGGCACGCGGCGGAACCGGGGAAGGCCGGGCGGCGGCGCCGAGCGAGTCGCCCGCGGACGGCACCTCCGGTCCCGGCGGATTCGGTCCCGGCACCTCCGGTCCCGGCGGATCCGACTCCGACCGCGCGGTCCTGCCGCGCGCGCCGTGGGAGCCGCCGCCCGCCGCCGAGGAACCGACGGCTCAATCCTCCCGGCCCGTGTCCGCGGGCTCTTCCGCCGCGGTGCCTCGAGCCGAGGACCGCGAGCCCGACGGGCCCGCAGACCTGCGGGAACCGCCCGCCGTCGACCCCCGGGCACCGGCGGCCGCCCCCGCGGCCTCCGGCACCTCCCCCGCCGCGTCCGGAACGCGGGCGGCCCCGCGTTCCGGCGACCCGGCCGGGATGCCCGCCGGAGCGGTCGACCGCACCGGGTCCCGCGGCGACCCGGCCGCCCCGCCCCCCGCCCCCGTGCCCCACCTCGGTTCGGGCCCGCCCACCTACGACGCCGAACCCACCGCGCTCCCGCAGGCCGATCCCGACGCCCTGGACGCCCTGGTGGCCGACACCGTGCTGGACGGGGCCCGGTACGGCGCGGGCACGCTGCGGGCGGTGTCCGTGCGCGGGGACTCCGCGCGGTACCGGGGCGAGCCGCGTCGGGACTCGCTGCTCACCGCCCGCTTCGGCACCGGCGACCAGGCACTGCTGCTGGTCGCGATGGCGACCGGCGCGCGGGCCACCTCCGGGGCGCATCTGGCGGCCGCCGAGGCGTGCCGGTGGATCGGCCGTGCGGTGGGCCGCAGCCATGCGCGGCTCGTGGAGGACATCCGGGAGGCCCGGCGCGGTGAGCTGAAGTCCGGGCTGCACCGGCTGACCGATCGCAGCCTCGGCAGGCTGCGCGCCGGCGCCGCCGAGCAGGGTCTGGAGCCGCAGGAGTACTCCGCGAGCCTGCGCTGCCTGCTGCTGCCCGCCGACCCGGAGTGCCGTGTCCGGGTGTTCTTCGGCGTCGGTCCCGGTGGGCTGTTCCGGCTGCGGGACGGGGGGTGGCAGGACATCGAGCCGGCGGTCGGCGAGGTCGCCGGGGAACCGGTGGTCGGGTACGGTTCGCCGCCCGCCGCGACGGCGGGCGGCGACCGTCTCACCATGGACCTCGGTATTCCGGCCCCGCCCCGACCGTACGAGCCGGCTCCGGAGCCGGCGCGCGAGCCGTTCCGGTTCCGCGCGTCCGTGGCCCGCCCCGGGGACGTACTGCTGATGTGCACGGAGGGTCTCGCCGAACCGCTCCGCG
This sequence comes from Streptomyces sp. MS06, assembly GCF_047200655.1. Taxonomy (NCBI): domain Bacteria; kingdom Bacillati; phylum Actinomycetota; class Actinomycetes; order Kitasatosporales; family Streptomycetaceae; genus Streptomyces; species Streptomyces sp. MS06. The sequence continues at coordinate 85,363 of NZ_JBJZOJ010000019.1, read as the reverse complement.
GTGAGCGGGAACTTCCCGGATACCTTGCCGGCCGGTGGCGCGAACCCGCCCCACCCGGCCTGGCGGCCTTCCTCGCCGACGCCCAGGTACGGGTCAAGGGGTACGCCGACGACCGCACGGCGGCTGCCGTCTGGGAGGCCTGAGACGGGTTGCAGCGTGTCGCGCCGGGCAGCACCGACCGCCCCCGGGGCGGCCGGGTGCGGGCGTGGCGGGTGCGGGGACGCCGTTGCGGCCGCGGGGGATGCGCTGGTTTCCGGCCAGATTCGCCGGGTGCCGAGGTCGACCCGGCACGGGATGCCGGGGCGCTGGGGGCGCGGCCGGGACCGGCCCGGTCCGGTTCCGGATCCTGCTCCGGGCCGGACCGCCGGAGCCGCCCCGCCGCGCCGGGTGCCGCGGGGTGGGCGCCCGAGCGACGCCGTCCGGGCGCCGCGTCCGCAGGGGCGCGGGCGCCCGGGCGCGCACGGCCACCGGAGCGCCGCCACATGCGGCAGCCGCCGCCGGACCGCACGCCGGGGGCGCCGTCCACCGGCCCCGGACCGTGCGGCCGGGAGCACTGCTCTCCCCGCTCCCGCCACCGTGCCGAAGCCTCCGGCGCGGCCCGCGAGCGGCCCGCCGGTACCTGCCCGCGGGGTTGCCCGGATGCCGCGGGGCGACCGCCCGGGCACCCGCTGCCGGCCTCGGGCGGGTGGCCGAACACCTGGTCGTCGACGATTCGACAGGACTGCCGTCCGGCGCGCCGGGCAAACATCCCCGTGAACGCGTTCGAGCAGGAGGGACCGGACATCGGCACGCGGGCGGGGGCCATGAAGAGGCAGGCACGGGGCAGCGGAACCACGGTCATCGGGGTCACCCCGGTACAGGCGAGCACGGTACACACGACAACGGTGCCGACGGGCACGGCGCAGCCGGCCGCGGTCCGCACGGGTACGGCACAGCCGGCCGCCCCGTCCGGCAGGTCGTCGGACGGCAGGTCGCCGGCCGGCACGGTGGAGGAAGAGGCCGGGGAACTCGCCGACCGAACGGGAGGGGCGCGGCTGGAACGCAGACTCCGGCGGGCGGACCTGAAGGCGGTCCCGGAGGCCCGCCGGGCGCTGCGGGAACTGCTCGGGCAGTGGGGCGGACCCGACCGGGCGGCGACGGCGGAGTTGCTGACCAGCGAACTCGTCACCAACGCGCTCGTGCACACCGATCACGAGGCGGTACTGACGGCCACCGTCGGACCCCGCTCCCTCCGGGTGGAGGTGCGCGACCTCGTGGCCCGCAGGCCCCGGCTGCACGTGCCGCACGCCGACGACGGTACGCACGGCCGGGGCCTGTTCCTCGTGCAGTCCCTCGCGGACGCCTGGGGCGTCAGTCCGCACGGACTCGGCAAGACCGTGTGGTTCGAACTCGGCGCGGACACCGCCTGAGGAAGGCCGGAGGGCGGCAGGCCGTCCGAGGCCCAGGCTGCCCGGGCGGCTAACCGAACTGCTGCTCCAGGTCCTTCAGCTTGCGCTCCAGCGAGTCGAGCCTCGGCAGGGCCTGGGTGTCGTCCTCGGCGGTGAGGTCGATGGGGTCAGCGGCTCCGTTGCGCACCGGCTGAAGGGAGGGGCGGGCGCGGACGGGCAGTGGCTCCGGCGCCGATATGGCAGGCTCCGCGGGGACCCGTTCCGGCTCCCGCTCGACCTGCACCTCCACCTGGCGTCCGCCACGGCCGGGGAACGGCCGGTGGCCCCTGCTGATGGCCTTGAGCTGGGCGCGCTCCACACGCTCCTTCTCGCGCCGGAGACGACGCGTCTCCTCCTTCTGCCGCTTGTCCTCGCGCACCTCGTCCACGGCCTCGTCCAGGCTCCGCACGCCCTCCAGGAGCATCAGCGACCAGGCGCGGTAGGTCTCGCGCGGGGCCCGCAGCCAGCGCACTATGCGGATCTGCGGCAGCGGCCGGGGGATCAGGCCCTGCTCGCGCAGCGCCGCCCGGCGGGTCTGCTTCAGCGCCCGGTCGAACAGCACCGCCGCGGACAGGGACATGCCGGAGAAGAACTGCGGTGCGCCGTCGTGGCCCATGCCGCGCGGTGCGTGCACCCAGTTGAACCAGGCCGCCGCGCCCGCGAACGTCCACACGAGTATCCGGCTGCCGAGCGCCGCGTCGCCGTGGCTGGCCTCGCGCACCGCGAGCACCGAACAGAACATGGCCGCCCCGTCCAGGCCGAAGGGGACGAGGTACTCCCAGCCGCCGGTCAGGTTCAGGTTCTGCTGGCCGAAGCCGACCAGTCCGTGGAAGGACAGTGCGGCGGCCACCGCCGCACAGCAGAACAGCAGCACGTAGGAGGCGGTGCCGTAGACGGCCTCCTTGCGCCTGCGGCGCTCCTCGGCACGCTCCCACGAGTCTTCCGTCTTCGCGTGCTCCCCGGAGGCGCGCTTACCGCGCGCGAGCACCGCCACCGCCGCCAGCATTCCCAGGAGCAGTACGGCGCCCGGAAGCAGCCAGTTCAGCGATATGTCGGTCAGTCTCATCTGGGGTCCCTTGCATTGGGATAGGGCGTAACGCCCGCCATAGTGACCCAATCCCACCGGCCCTCAGGGGGTTTCGGGGCAAGAGGCCGCCAAGGAGGTGCAAGGGGATGCCCAGGGCAGCGTTCTGCTCGAACTGCCGCATGAGGGGCGGGAGTTGAGTTCGAATAAGACTACCCGTACGAGTGGTTCCGCGGAAAGTTCCCGCGACGCCTGGGGAAGTTGTGAAAACACTGTGTCCGCACGGGAGTGCGGTTCGCGGATGATCCTACGCGGTCCCCCACCGCCCGGGTGTCGAGGGTCCGTCAACTGCTCGGCCCGGTGGACGGCTTGGCGGTCCCTCCGGTGTCGCTCGAGCGAGGGCGGGTGCCGGGGGTTCTCCGAGTGCGCCGAGCGGGGCCGGTGGCCGGTTCGCCCGGTCGCGGCCGGATACCGCACCCCGCCGCCCGGTCCGCCGGCTGGAACGCACCGCCCGTGCGGGGCCGTGTCCCTCGCCCGAGGGCGCCGCTGCGTCCGGCCGACCGCAGGACGCCCGTCGGCTCCTTCTGAAGCAAGCCTTACCTAACTCGTGAGGTCGGGGATTTGAACTGCCGGGTTCTGCGCCTATGGTGCTTGACGGAGAAGTGACAACCCGCCGTATTGACCCCAAGTACCGACAAGCCGGAGGAGGACCCTGTGAACCAGGGTGTGCAGGGTCCCGCCGACACGGGCGTCCCCGCCGCGCGCGGCCGCCCCGCGGCGCCCCCGGCGCCGTCCCGGCCGGACGGCGGGGACGCCGGCCCGGACACGGACCGGGAGCGCGCCGCCGACCCCGGCACCGTCCGCGGCGAGCACACCCACTCCGAGCGGCCGCTGCCCCGGCCCCGCCCCGCCGTACAGCGGTCCTCGGTGCGCGGGCAGGTCCTCGACGCGCTGCGCACGGCACTGGTCGCCGGGGAGCTCGCCCCCGGCGAGGTCTACTCCGCCCCCGCCCTCGGCGAGCGCTTCGGCGTCTCCGCGACCCCGGTCCGCGAGGCCATGCAGCAGCTGGCCCTGGAGGGCGCCGTGGAGGTGGTGCCGAACCGCGGTTTCCGCGTCGTCGAGCGCGACGCGCGCGAGCTGGCCGAGCTGGCCGAGGTGCGCGCCCTGATCGAGGTGCCGGTCATGCTGCGGCTGGCCCGCACGGTGCCCGCCGACCGGTGGCGGGAGCTGCGCCCCCTGGCCGAGGCCACGGTCCGCGCCGCGGCCTCCGGCTGCCGGGCCGCCTACGCCGAGAGCGACCGCGCCTTCCACCGCGCGGTGCTCGCCCAGGGCGGCAACGACCAGCTCGTACGCATAGCCGACGACCTGCACCGGCGTGCCCAGTGGCCGCTGGTGGGCGGACCGGCGCGGCAGCGGCGGGCCGAGCTGGTCGCCGACGCGGCGGAGCACACCGCCCTGCTGGACGCGCTGGCCGCCCGGGACCTGGAGGTGGTCCGGGCGCTGGTGGGGGAGCACTTCGCGGGCAGTGTCTGAGATCCGGGTCCGTCCGCCGATACGCGGAGACGAGCGAAACCCGCTCCTCCAACGGCACACTCCACGGCCGTCCCCGGCGGACCGCATCCCCGCCTCCGCGGCTCGGCGCAGTGATCGGCCCGTCGAACCGACGCGGGCTCAGCCTGGTGAACGGGGCGTCCGCCGCGCCGGGGCTGATCCACGGGGTGGTGACGCCGCTGTGGGCGAACGTGACGAGGGGGCCGTCGCCGACGGGGCCGGGGGGCTGGTGCGGCCGGACGGCTGCCGTGGGCGTGATGCCGGGGTTGACGGCCGGCGGGGCGCTGAACTCCTCCCGGTGGATCCGCGCCGGGCTCAGGCCGTGCCGGCGCAGGAGGCTGCCGAGGCCGTCCATGAAGGCGCGGGGTCCGCAGAGGTAGGGGTCGGCGTCGGCGGGGATCCCCATGGCCGCGAGCGACGAGACAGAGGGGCGGCCCCGGGTGATGTGGGGCTCGTCGGGGTACGGGGACTCGAGTGGGCGGCCGGGGCGGCCCCGGTGGCGCCGTGAATCCGTGCGCTTGAGCCGATGCCGGTTCTTTCGCCGATGCCGCCGCGATTCCGTGATCACGGTGCGCGCGGCGCGTTCGGCGCGCCCCCGTCCGGGCTCGGCCGCGAGAGGGCGCGGCGCCGGCAGGTTCGGTGCACCGGCGCCCGGTGACCGCCGCCCGGCGCGGCGGCGTCCTGCGGAACGCATGCAGGCGCCGTGCGCGGGGCCCCGCCGACCGGGACCCGCGCACGGCCGTATCCGGTGTGGGCGTCAGTCCCCGTCGCCGCCCGGGCCGGTGGCGGTCTTGGAGTAGCCGTCGTGCCAGGCCGCCTTCGCCCCGGAGTCGCCGATCCGGTAGACGTCCACGACCGCGCCCACGGCCACCACCAGCGAGAGCACCATGGTCGCGATCCGGATCAGCTTGAGGGACCGGCCGCTGCCGGCCTCCGCCTCCTGGGGCTGCGCCCGCCGCGCCATCCACCACACGCCCGCCGCCAGCACGAAGAGGCCCAGCGCCCAGGGCAGCAGGCCGTCGCCCAGCTCCGCGTGCCGGCGCACCAGGCTGGTGCTGGGCACGTGCCGCTCCAGCCACTCGCCGGCGTCGGAGGCCAGCGGCACGCTCGCCAGCGTGGCCAGCGCGAGCAGCGGCAGCACCACACCCAGGCGGCGCGCCGCCTGCGGCCACACAGCGCAGATCACCAGCGCCAGCGCGCTCAGCGGCACGAGAACGATGACGAAATGCACCAGCAGGACATGTGCGGGCAAGCCGTTGACCAGGCTCATCAGGCGCTCCTCCAAGGGGCGGCCGTCGGGGTGCGCGCACGCGGTCGCATCGCGGGGCGCATCGGGCGCGTCAGCCTGGCACAACAACCTCTCAGCTTCCTCTGAGTACCCTCAGCCCCGTCCAATCCGTCGGCCGCCGTCCGGTTTGGACCCGCCTGTCGGCACCGCCCCGGCCGGCTCGTTCAGGCCGGCTCGTTCAGGCCGTCGCCGCCCCCGCGGGCGGCGGTGCCAGCTGCCGGGCCAGCCAGGTGGGCACGCCGCCCAGGAGCCGGAACAGCCGCCGTGCCTCCTCCCGCAGCCGGGACGCCTCCGGTTCGGTCTCCGCGTCGGCCAGGGAGGCCAGCGCCGGTGCCGTCCCGACCAGGTAGCCCAGCTCCTCCCGGATCCTGAGCGACTCCCCGAAGCCGTGCCGGGCCTCCGCCAACTCCCCCTCCCGCAGGGAGAGTCCGGCCAGATGGCGCCAGGTGAAGGAGAGCAGCAGCAGGTCCCCGTGCGCGGTGGCGCCCGCGTGGGCGCGCCGGAAGGCGGCACGCGCGGCCTGCGGGCCGTCACCGAGGTTCTGGGCCACCAGCCCGCGCCGGAAGTCGAGCAGCGCCCGCCCCGGAGCTCCCGGAGCGAGCAGAGCCGCGGCCCGGCCGAGTGCGGCGCGCGCCTCGTCGGCCCGGTCGCGTACCCCGAGCAGGGTGGCGGCGTAGGCCAGGTACCCGCGTTCGCAGGCGGCCGTGCCGCGTTCCTCGTCGGAGTGGGCCAGGGCCTCCGCGGTGCGCAGCGCCTCCTCGGCCTGCGCCCAGCCCTGCTCGGTGTACAGGCACCGCTCCGTGAGCAGTGCGGCCCGCTGCAGTGCCGCCGCCGCGGTGGTCGGCGTCAGCAGTTCCGCCGCGTCGGCCCAGCAGGCGCGTGACCGCAGGCGCCACACCGCGGTCTGGAGTGGATCGTCACCGGCGGTCGTTCCCGAACCAGACATGGCGGTATGCGCCACGTTGCCCTCCCCGAGCACGCCATCGAGCTTTGAGTGGTGGCCGCATTCCAGCACCAATCACGGTGCCCGGCCAAGGGGCTGGGTGAAGGATTTCACAAAGTCCGGATCTCCGCTGCGAATCGGCCGGGACCGGCGTATGCGGGTCGGCCGGGACGGGCGTGTGTGCGAGGTGCCCGGTGCGGGGTCAGCTCATCCGCAGCGCCAGGAAGAAGTCCAGCTTGTCCTCCAGTCGCGACAGGTCACGGCCCGTCAACTGCTCGATGCGGCCGATCCGGTAGCGCAGCGTGTTGACGTGCAGGTGCAGTCGCGCGGCGCAGCGGGTCCAGGAGCCGTCGCAGTCGAGGAACGCCTCCAGCGTCGGGATCAGTTCCGCGCGGTGGCGGCGGTCGTAGTCCCGCAGCGGGTCCAGCAGCCGGGCGGTGAAGGCGCGGCGGACGTCGTCGGGGACGAACGGCAGCAGCAGCACGTGCGAGGCGAGTTCCTGGTGGCCGGCCGCGCAGACCCGGCCCGGTCGGGCGGCCGCCACCCGCCGGGCGTGCCGGGCCTCCTCCAGGGCTCCGCGCAGCCCCTCCGCCGAGTGCACGGCCGCGCTGACGCCCAGGGTGACCCGGCCGTCGTCGTCGAGGCCGGCCGACAGCGGCTCCCGCACCGCCTCCAGGAGCCGGTCGGCGAGGACGCCGGTCCCGGTGTCGTCCTGCTCGCCGGCCGCCGCCGGCAGCGGCACCAGCGCGATCGCCTCGTCGCCGGTGTGGGCGACGGCGATCCGGTCGGAGGGCTCGGTGCCGGTGCTGAGCGGGTCCACGAGGACCTCCTCCAGTAGCGACTGGGCCACCGGGCCGCCCTCGACCTGCCCGTCCGCCCATTCGACCCGGGCCACCACGACCTGCCAGTGCGGGGCGGCGCCGAGACCGGGCAGCAGCACCGGTGCGGCGACCCGGAGCCGGGCGGCGATCTCGGCGGGCGCGGCACCCGTCTGGACCAGTTCCAGCACCTCCTGCGCGAGCCGTCTGCGGACCGTGCGGGCCGCGTCCCGGCGGTCCCGTTCGACTGCGATGAGCTGGGTGACGCCCTGCAGCAGGTCGATCCGCTCCTCGGCCCAGTCGGAGGCGTCCGCCTCGACCGCCAGCAGCCAGTCCGACAGGATCGTCTCGCGGACGTCGCGGGAGTCCTGCGGGGAGCGGCCGCTGCTGCGGATCGGGAACAGCGAGTAGGTGGTGCCGTCGTGGGTCACCCGGTGCGGGCCGCGCCGGCCGGTCCGGCCGGCGGCCAGATGCCCGGCGGCGAGCCGGACGCACAGCTCGGCGGGCAGTTCCGGGCCCGCCGACTTCGGGCCGGCGATGAGCCGCCCGGTGGGGGAGAGCACCCAGGCGCTCAGGTCCAGGTCGGAGCCGAGCAGGTCCAGGACGACGTCCGGGCCGCCGCCCGCCGGCCCGGAGGTCATCATCCGCCGGTGCCGGTCCACCACGGCGGCCAGGTCGCCGGCGCGTTCGCCGCTGACCTGCCGGACCACGTGCTCGGTGATCGTCGCGAACGCCACCGACTCGTGCACCGCGAACAGCGGCAGCCGGTGCCGTGCGCAGGCGAGCACCAGATCGTCGGGGACGTCGCCCAGCTCGGCCTCGCCGGCCGCGAGCGCGGCCACCTGCGCCTGGGCCAGGTTCCGGACGAACGGTTCGGAGTCGGCGGCGTCCCGGCGCCAGGCCAGTCCGGTCAGCACCAGCTCGCCACCGGACAGGTAGCGGCTGGGGTCGCGGAGGTCGGTGGTCATCACGCCCCGGACGGTGCGGTCCAGCTCGTCCTCGCCGCCGAGCAGCCGGAGCCCCAGCGCGTCGGTGTCCAGCAGTGCGCGCAGCCGCATTCTCGTCGCCGCCGTTCCCTGTCTCGAAATCTACGATCAGTGTGGGGGTCCTGTGGGGCCGGCGCCGATCGAGGGGGCGGCCGGCCGGGGGAGGGCGCCCGTTCGACCGTGACCGGCCGCTCTTGCGTTTCCACAGGAAAACGCAGAGGTTACCGAGGGCCTCCGTTCATACGAATCTACAAGATGACCTTGCTGGCCAGCCAACTCCTTCATGGTTTCCGTGACTGACCCCGGTGGAGCACACAGCGGTGTACTTGCTCCACTCCGCGTTAACAGGACATGAACGAGCCGGGCCCGCCGCACACGGATTGGCTCAATCTGTACGACTCACGAGACGAAGAAGAGAGCCGGTCATGGACTTCCTTCGCCCCGCCAGCTGGGAGGAGGCGCTCGCCGCGAAGGCCGAGCACCCCACCGCTGTGCCGATTGCGGGTGGCACCGACGTGATGGTCGAGATCAACTTCGACCACCGCCGGCCCGAGTTCCTCCTCGACCTCAACCGCGTCGGCGACCTCTACGAGTGGGAGGTCGGCGAGGAGAGCGTACGGCTCGGCGCCTCCGTGCCCTACTCGAAGATCATGGACCACCTGCGCGCCGAGCTGCCCGGCCTCGCCCTCGCCTCCCACACGGTGGCCTCCCCGCAGATCCGCAACCGCGGCGGGGTCGGCGGCAACCTGGGCACCGCCTCCCCGGCCGGCGACGCGCACCCCGCCCTGCTGGCCGCCGGGGCCGAGGTCGAGGCCGAGTCGGTGCGCGGCAGCCGCCGCATCCCGATCGACGAGTTCTACACCGGCGTGAAGCGCAACGCGCTGGCGCCCGACGAACTGATCCGCGCGGTGCACGTGAAGAAGGCGGACGGCCCCCAGCAGTACTCGAAGGTCGGCACCCGCAACGCCATGGTCATCGCCGTGTGCGCGTTCGGTCTCGCACTGCACCCCGACACCCGCACGGTCCGCACCGGCATCGGTTCCGCCGCCCCGACCCCCGTCCGGGCGCGGACCGCCGAGGACTTCCTGAACGCGGCCCTCGACGAGGGCGGCTTCTGGGACAGCGGGGAGATCATCACCCCGTCGGTCGCCAAGCGGTTCGCCGAACTGTGCTCGGCCGCCTGCAACCCGATCGACGACGTGCGGGGCACCGCGAGCTACCGCCGCCACGCGGTCGGCGTCATGGCCCGCCGCACGCTGACCTGGACCTGGGAGTCGTACCGCGGCGCCCGCCGCGCCTCAAAGGGAGCTGCGTAATGCGCGTCAACCTCACCGTCAACGGACGACCGCAGGAAGCCGACGACGTCTGGGAGGGGGAGAGCCTGCTGTACGTGCTGCGCGAGCGGCTGGGCCTGCCCGGCTCCAAGAACGCCTGCGAGCAGGGCGAGTGCGGTTCCTGCACGGTGCGGCTGGACGGCGTGCCGGTCTGCTCCTGCCTGGTCGCCGCCGGCCAGGCCGAGGGCCGCGAGGTGGTGACCGTCGAGGGCCTCGCCGACCACGCCCGGCAGCGCACCGAGGGCGGCTGCGCGTCCGGCGCCTGCGGCACCGGGCTCGACGAGGCCCGGACCTGGCAGGCCGCGGGCACCGACTCGCAGACCGGCGAGGGCACCGAGCTGTCGCCCGTCCAGCAGGCCTTCATCGACGCCGGCGCCGTGCAGTGCGGATTCTGCACCCCGGGCCTGCTGGTCGCCTCCGACGAACTGCTGGAGCGCAACCCCAACCCGACCGACGCGGACATCCGCGAGGCGCTGTCGGGCAACCTGTGCCGCTGCACGGGCTACGAGAAGATCATGGACGCGGTCCGCCTGGCGGCCGCACGGCAGTCCGAGGGGGTCTGAGCATGCCGGCCAACGGAGTTCCCACGAAGATCACGCAGGGCTCGCAGACCAGGGGCGGCATCGGCGAGTCGACGCTCCGCCCGGACGGCACCCTCAAGGTCACCGGCGAGTTCGCCTACTCGTCCGACATGTGGCACGAGGACATGCTGTGGGGCCACATCCTGCGCTCCACGGTCGCGCACGCCGAGATCGTCTCCCTCGACACCGGCGAGGCTCTGGCGACGCCCGGCGTGTACGCCGTCCTGACCTACGACGACCTGCCGACCGAGGTGCGCAACTACGGCCTGGAGATCCAGGACACCCCCGTCCTCGCCCACGGCAAGGTCCGCCACCACGGAGAGCCCGTCGCGATCGTCGCCGCGGACCACCCGGAGACCGCCCGCCGCGCCGCCGCCAAGATCAGGGTGGAGTACCGGGAGCTGCCCGTCATCACCGACGAGGCCTCCGCGCTCGCCCCGGACGCGGTCCTGGTCCACGAGGGCCGCGACGACCACCACGCCGGGCACGTGGCGCACCCCAACGTCGTCCACCGCCAGCCCATCGTCCGCGGCGACGCGGCCGCGGCCCGGGAGCGGGCCGACGTCGTCGTCCGCGGCGAGTACACCTTCGGCATGCAGGACCAGGCCTTCCTCGGCCCCGAGTCCGGCCTCGCGGTGCCCGAGGAGGACGGCGGAGTCCACCTCTACATCGCCACCCAGTGGCTCCACTCCGACCTGCGCCAGATCGCTCCCGTGCTCGGCCTTCCCGAGGACAAGGTGCGCATGACGCTGGCCGGCGTCGGCGGCGCCTTCGGAGGCCGCGAGGACCTGTCGATGCAGATCCACGCCTGCCTGCTGGCGCTGCGCACCGGCAAGCCCGTGAAGATCGTCTACAACCGGTTCGAGTCCTTCTTCGGGCACGTCCACCGCCACCCGGCGAAGCTGCACTACGAGCACGGCGCCACCCGGGACGGCAGGCTCACCCACGTCAAGTGCCGGATCGTGCTGGACGGCGGCGCCTACGCCTCCGCCTCCCCGGCCGTCGTCGGCAACGCCGCCTCGCTGTCCGTCGGCCCCTACGTCGTCGACGACGTCGACATCGAGGCGTACGCCCTCTACACCAACAACCCCCCGTGCGGCGCGATGCGCGGGTTCGGCGCGGTCCAGGCCTGCTTCGCCTACGAGGCGCAGATGGACAAGGTGGCACGGGAACTCGGCATGGACCCGGTGGAGTTCCGGCGGCTCAACGCCATGGAGCAGGGCACGGTCATGCCGACCGGGCAGCCCGTCGACTCCCCGGCCCCGGTCGCCGAACTGCTCCGCCGCGTCAAGGCGATGCCGATGCCGCCGGAGCGGCAGTGGGAGTCCAGCGAGGGCGCCGACGTGCGACAGCTGCCCGGCGGACTGTCCAACACCACCCACGGCGAGGGCGTCGTCCGCGGCGTCGGCTACGCCGTCGGCATCAAGAACGTCGGCTTCTCCGAGGGTTTCGACGACTACTCCACCGCCAGGGTCCGCATGGAGGTCGTCGGCGGTGAGCCCGTCGCCACCGTGCACACCGCGATGGCGGAGGTCGGCCAGGGCGGCGTCACCGTCCACGCCCAGATCGCCCGCAGCGAGCTGGGCGTCGCCCAGGTGACCATCCACCCGGCGGACACGCAGGTCGGCAGCGCCGGCTCCACCTCCGCCTCCCGGCAGACCTACGTCACCGGCGGCGCCGTGAAGAACGCCTGCGAGCTGGTCCGCGAGCGGGTCCTGGAGCTCGGGCGCCGCAGGTTCGGCACCTACCACCCGGCCTGGGCGACGGCGGAGCTGCTGCTGGAGGGCGGCAAGGTGGTCACCGACGGCGGTGAGGTGCTCGCCGACCTGGTGGACGTGCTCGGCGAGGACGCCGTCGAGGTGGAGGAGGAGTGGCGGCACCGGCCGACCGAGGCCTTCGACCTGCGCACCGGGCAGGGCAACGGCCACGTCCAGTACTCCTTCGCCGCACACCGCGCCGTCGTCGAGGTCGACACCGACCTCGGCCTGGTCAAGGTGGTCGAGCTGGCCTGCGCCCAGGACGTCGGCAAGGCGCTCAACCCGCTCTCCGTCGTCGGCCAGATCCAGGGCGGCACCACCCAGGGCCTGGGCGTGGCGGTGATGGAGGAGATCGTCGTCGACCCGAAGACGGCGAAGGTCAGGAACCCCTCCTTCACCGACTACCTGATCCCCACCATCCTCGACACCCCGACCATCCCGGTCGACGTGCTCGAACTCGCCGACGATCACGCCCCGTACGGCCTGCGCGGCATCGGCGAGGCCCCCACCCTGTCGTCCACGCCGGCGGTCCTCGCGGCGATCCGGGACGCGACCGGGCTGGAGCTGGACCGCACCCCCGTGCGGCCGGAGCACCTCACCGGCGGCGGGGACTGACCCGGGCCCACCCGGGCCCTTCCGGAGCGGTGACGCCCCGGAGCACGACTCTCCGGGCGGCGCAGGGAACGTCACAGTCCGCCGCGCCGCCCGGAGCCCCCGGGAGCCGCACCGCTCGCGGCCCCCGGAAACCCGCACCACCCCGTTCGTTCGTCTCGGGCCGTCCCCCGGGTCGTGCGGCCGAAGCACCTTCCCAAATCCCGCAGCCGCCGCACGGCGGTGACCGGCCGCCGGGCCGGTCTCGATGCGGGTGCCCCTGTGAACCTTGGGAGTAGGCCCACATGACCCAGCAGTCCCTGGAGCCCAGGAGTGTCCCGCAGGACGCGGGAGACGGAACCCGCGTCCCGGCCGGACGCTCCTGGCTCGACCGGTACTTCCACATATCCGACAGAGGATCCACGGTCGCGCGTGAGGTGCGCGGCGGCGTCACCACCTTCATGGCGATGGCGTACATCCTCCTGCTCAACCCCCTGATCCTGTCCGGCAAGGACGTGGTGGGGGACAGCCTCGGCCAGCGGGCGCTGATCACCGCGACCGCGTTCGCCGCGGCCCTGACCACGCTGGTGATGGGTTTCGTCGGCAAGGTGCCGCTCGCCCTCGCCGCCGGCCTGTCCGTCTCCGGGGTCCTCTCCTCGCAGGTCGTGCCGCAGATGACCTGGCCGCAGGCCATGGGAATGTGCGTGATGTACGGCGTCGTCATCATGCTGCTGGTCGTCACCGGCCTGCGTGAACTGATCATGAACGCGATCCCGCTCGCGCTCAAGCACGCCATCACCATGGGCATCGGCCTGTTCATCGCCCTCATCGGCTTCTACAAGGCCGGTTTCGTGCACCAGGGCAAGGCCACCCCGGTCGTCCTCGGTCCGGCCGGCGAACTGGCCGGCTGGCCGGTGCTGCTGTTCGCCGCCACCCTGCTGCTGATCTTCATGCTGCAGGCGCGGAACGTGCCCGGCGCCATCCTCATCGGCATCGTCTCCGGCACCGTCGTCGCCGCGGTGCTCAACGCCGCCGGGGCCGTCAAGGCCGACGCCTGGTCCAGCGGCGCACCGGAACTGCACGGCAGCGCCGTGTCGATGCCGGACTTCTCGCTCTTCGGCCACGTCGAGTTCGGCGGCTGGGGCGAGGTCGGCGCGATGACGGTCGGCATGATCGTCTTCACCCTGGTCCTGGCGGGCTTCTTCGACGCGATGGCGACCATCATCGGCGTCGGCACCGAGGCGAAGCTCGCCGACGGCAAGGGCCGGATGCCGGGACTGTCCAAGGCGCTGTTCATCGACGGCGCGGGCGGCGCGCTCGGCGGTGTGGCGGGCGGCTCCGGCCAGACCGTGTTCATCGAGTCGGCCACCGGTGTCGGCGAGGGCGCCCGCACCGGCCTGGCGTCGGTGGTCACCGGCCTGTTCTTCGCCGCCTGCCTGTTCTTCACGCCGCTCACCGCGATCGTCCCGCAGGAGGTCGCCTCGGCCGCACTGGTGGTCATCGGCGCGATGATGCTGATGAACGCCCGGCACGTCGACTGGGCCGACCGGGCGACCGCGATCCCGGTGTTCCTCACGGTGGTGCTGATGCCGTTCACCTACAGCATCACCGCCGGAGTGGCCGCCGGCGTGATCTCCTACGTCGCCATCAAGGCCGCCCAGGGCAAGGCCCGGGAGATCGGCGCCTTCATGTGGGGCATGACGGTGATCTTCCTGGTGTACTTCGCCCTCAACCCGATCGAGAACTGGCTGGGCGTGCACTGACCCGACCCGCCCCACCCCTCCACGTAACCCCGTCGACCCGCTGCCGAGGAGGCCTCAGATGCTGGACATCGCCGAGGAGCTGACCCGTTGGGTCGAGCAGGGCCGCGACTTCGCCGTGGCCACCGTGGTCGCCGTCGGCGGCAGCGCCCCGCGTCAGCCGGGCGCCGCCCTCGCGGTGGACGCCGAGGGCACCGCGGTCGGCTCCGTCTCCGGCGGTTGCGTGGAGGGCGCCGTGTACGAGCTGTGCCGGCAGGCGCTCCAGGACGGGCGGACCGTCCTGGAGCGGTTCGGCTACAGCGACGAGGACGCCTTCGCCGTGGGTCTGACCTGCGGCGGCGTCATCGACATCCTGGTCACGCCGGTGCGGGCCGCCGACCCGGCCCGCCCGGTGCTGGCGTCCGCGCTGTCCGCCGCCGCCCGCGGCCGGGCGGCGGCACTCGCGCGGGTCGTGGACGGCCCGGCCGAACTGCTGGGCCGGGCGCTGCTGGTGCGGCCCGACGGCTCCCGCGAGGGAGGGTTCGGCGGGCATCCGGACCTGGACCGCACGGTCGCCGCGGAGACCGCCGCCCACCTGGACGCCGGACGCACCGGCACTCTGGAGATCGGAGAGCGGGGCTCTCGGTGCGGAGCACCGCTCACCCTGCTCGTCGAGTCCAGGACCCCCGCCCCCCGCATGATCGTCTTCGGGGCCATCGACTTCGCGTCCGCGCTGGTACGCGCGGGCAAGTTCCTCGGCTACCACGTGACCGTGTGCGACGCCCGCCCCGTCTTCGCGACCCGGGCCCGCTTCCCGCAGGCCGACGAGATCGCCGTCGAGTGGCCGCACCGGTACCTGGAACGCACCGCCGTGGACGCGCGCACGGTCCTCTGCGTCCTCACCCACGACGCCAAGTTCGACGTACCGCTGCTCAGGCTCGCGCTCCGGCTGCCGGTGGCGTACGTCGGCGCGATGGGTTCCCGGCGCACGCACCACGACCGCAACGCACGCCTGCGCGAGGTCGGGGTCAGCGAGCTGGAACTGGCCCGTCTGCACTCCCCGATCGGCCTCGATCTCGGCGCCCGCACGCCCGAGGAGACGGCCCTGTCGATCGCCGCGGAGATCGTCGCCGAGCGGCGCGGCGGCAGCGGAGTCCCGCTGAGCGGCGCGCACACCCCGATCCACCACGACGCGGCTCCGGAACCGGGGCCGGGATCCGCCCCGGCCCGCCGGATCGGGTCGGTGGCCTGAGCGGCCCCGCACCGGGTGGCCTGAGCGGGTCCGTGCCGGGTGGCCTGAGCGGGTCCGTGCCGGGAGCGTCTCCGCGCCGGGTGGCCTGAGCGGGTCCGCGCCAGGAGCGGGTCCGTGCCGGGAGCGTCTCCGCGCCGGGTGGCCCGAGCGGCCCCGCGCCGGTCAGGGCCGGCTGATCAGCCGGCTCACCGCGCGCCCGTACATCGCCCTGGCCACCGCGCCCAGCAGCGGATCCGCCAGGCGAGGCAGGAACCGCACCGAGAGCTCCTGGCGCCAGACCACCCGGGTCCCCCCGCCGGGTCCCGGTGCCGTCTCGATCCGCACCCGGCCGAGGACGACCCGCCCGCGCTTCTCCACCCTCACCTGCCCCGGTTCGCCCTCGCCCGGTGGCTGCCACTCCGTGACCTCCATCCGGTCGTCGAAGCCCACCGGTCCTAACCCGGAGCGGGCGAGGAAGACCGTTCCCCGGCCGGTGGGGGGCGGCGTGCACACGGTGACGCGGGTCAGCGGGATCACGTCGCCGTGCCGCTCCCAGGAGGTGAGCCGCCGCCAGACCTCGTCCGGCGGGAGCGGGGCGGTGCGTTCGAGCAGGAAGGTGACCACGTCGCGATCCTAGGGAGTCCGGCCCGCCGGAGCGTCACGCCCCGCCCGCACCGGTCGGGGGTCTTCGAGGCCGCGGAGCCGTCACGGAGCCTTCGCGGCATGGAGGGCGTTCGCCGGGGAGGGCGCCGTCGGAACGTGCGCGGAGCCCTCGCGCAGGAGCGCGGGCACCGTCGGGACGTGCGCGGAGCCCTCGCCGAGGAGCGGGCGTCAGGGCCGGTACACCTTCCCCGGTTCCGCCTTGCCCGGTGCCAGCAACTGCGGCACGGTCACGAAGGCGTAGCCGCGCTCCTTCAGCGCGTCTATGATCCCCGGCACCGCCGGCACGGTCCCCGGGTAGAGGTCGTGCAGCAGGATGATGCCGTCCCGGGAGGACTGGGCGAGGACGCGCCGGGTGATGACGGCGGGATCGTCGGTCTTGTAGTCCTTGGCGGTCACGCTCCACAGCACCTCCGACAGCCCCAGCTCGCGGCAGACCGCGTGCACGGTGTCGTTCGTCCGGCCCTGCGGCGGGCGCATCAGCGTCGGCCGGTGCCCGGTCAGGCGCGCTATCTCCTTGTCGGTGCGGTCCAGTTCCTCGCGTATCTGCGCGCGCCCGAGCCCGGTGAGTATCTTGTGGTCCCAGGTGTGGCTGCCCACCTCGTGCCCCTCCGCGGCCATCCGCCGGACCAGCCGGGGGTACTTCTCCATGTGCCGCTTGCCCAGGACGAAGAAGGTGGCCGGGACCCGCTTCTCCTTGAGGATGTCCAGCAGGCGGGCCGAGTTCTCGCTGGGGCCGGCGTCGAAGGTGAGCGCGATGCACTTCGCCGCGCGGCAGTCGACGGAGCCGAAGCGGGCCGCCTGGGCGGTGCTCGCGGGACGCGCGCGCTCGCTGCTCGGCGCGGTGGTGTCCAGGCTCGCGCAGCCGGACAGCGTCACCGCCAGGCAGGCGATCGCCGAAAAGATGCCGATGTCGCGGAACGGGGCCCGCTTCTTCCTCGTCTTGCTGCTCAGAAATGGCATGTCCGGACTATACATAGCGAGTATACTCGCTATGTATAGAACCCGGGGCCGGGTGAGGAGCCGTCACCACCCGGTGAGCAGCAGGTGGTTGACGAGCAGGGCCAGCACCGCCTGCACCGCCAGCCACGCGCGGGGGCGGGGCAGGAAGGCGCAGGCCGCCAGCAACCACTGCGCGAACGGCAGCCAGATCCGCTCCGTCTCGGCCTTGCTCATCCCCGACAGGTCGGCCGCGAGCAGCGCCAGCGCCGCAGCACCGACCAGCACCGCGAGACGCCCGCCGGAGCTGCTCCCGTCGAGCAGTCCGCGCCCCCGAGTCCCCAGCAGCGCACCGCCCGCCCGCCGCAGGCCCGCGACCGTGGCCAGGCCGATCAGCAGCACCGTGCAGGCGAGGTTGGCCCACACCCAGTACCAGTACGGCCGGACGCCGCCCGCGCCCTGGTAGTAGCGGCGGACCAGCAGGTGGTAGGCCTCCCACCAGTCGAACCCGGCGAGCGTGAACAGGGCCGGCACCACCGCCGCCCCGGCCACCAGCCACGGCAGCACCCGCAGCCGGCCCCGCCCGAGCAGCACCACCGCCGCCCCGATCAGAGCGAACAGGGTCAGCCCGTACGACAGGTAGCAGGTCAGCCCGAACAGCAGCCCCGAGCCCGCCGCCCACACCGCGGGCCGGCCGGTCACCGCCAGCGCCAGCAGCGCCACCGACCAGGCCGCCACCGCGGCGAAGTACGCGTCCGGGGCGGTTCCCATCCACACCGCGGCCGGCGCCAGCGCCAGAAACGGTGCCGCCCGCCGGGCCAGGGCCTCCCCGGCGACCGCCCGTACCGTCACCAGCACCGCGAGACCGGCCGTGGCGCCGACGGTGATGCACCACACGCCGGCCCAGCCGCCGCCCCCCAGCCCGATCCGGTCCAGCAGGACGAAGGTGAGTACCGCGCCCGGCGGGTGACCGGCCACGTGGGCGGGCCAGTTGTCGGGGGAGTGCAGCAGGATGTGGTGGGTGTAGTCGCGCAGCGCGGCGGGGATGTCGTGGAAGCGGCCCACGGCCGGCACGTACTCGAAGCGGGTGGTCATCCTGGCCACCACCCCGCGCTGCCAGCCGTCGATCATCGCCAGCGACCAGATCCAGGCGGTGGCGGAGCCGTAGACGGCGCCCAGCAGCGCCCGCCAGGGCAACCGGGCGGCGAGCCGGGGACCCCAGGTCACCGCGGCGGCGGCGACCGCCACCGCGGCCGGCGTGCCCCAGCCGACGTGCGGGTCCCACTCCCCCACGAGCGGGGGCCAGCCCACGAAGAGGACATGGTCGTAGTCGTCGAAGCCGCGGCCGACCACAACGGCGGCCACGACGAGCAGGACGGCCACCAGGACGGCGGCCAGGTCGCGGTAACGGGAACGGATCACATCGCCGAACGCTAGGGCGCCGAGCCGGCCACCGGGCGCGCACCCGGCTGATGTCAGCGTTTCGTCATGGGTTGCGCACCCGTCGCCGGGCCCCGCGCGGCCTACCGTCGAACCATGCGTGACCAACGGCTTCCCTCCTCGCCCGGTTTCTGGCGCAGCCCGCTGCGCGGACCCCGGTTCACCGCCGTCCTCGGCGTCGTCCTGCTCGCCGGTATCACCGTCATGTTCGTGACCGGCCTGGTGTCCTACGCGGCCTACAACCCCGACCTGGCGTCGGTCAACGACAAGACGCCCGGCAAGGGCCTCCTCGGCTTCTACCTGTTCGCCTGGCCGACCGACCCGCACTGGCTGTACCGGCTCACCCAGGGCGTGCACGTCACCCTCGGCGTCACCCTGGTCCCCGTGCTGCTGGCCAAGCTGTGGTCGGTGGTGCCGAGGCTGTTCGCGCTGCCCCCGGCCCGCTCCCTCGCGCACGCCCTGGAACGGATCTCGCTGCTGCTGCTCGTCGGCGGCGCCCTGTTCGAGTTCACCACCGGTCTGCTCAACGTCCAGTTGGACTACATCTTCCCCGGCTCCTTCTACCCGCTGCACTTCTACGGGGCGTGGGTGTTCTTCGCCGCGTTCGTCGTGCACGCGGTCCTGAAGGTACCCGTGGCCCTGCGGAACCTGCGCCACCGGCACGACGAGCCCGCCGCACCGGAGGAGAACGAACTGGTCTCGCCCCGCCCGGACCGGCCCACCGTCTCCCGGCGCGGCGCGCTGGGACTGGTTGGCGGCGCGTCCCTGCTGCTGTTCGGCACCACGGTCGGGCAGAGCCTCGGCGGCCCGCTGCGCCGCACGGCGCTGCTCGCCCCGCACGGCGGGCCCGACCCCGGCAGCGGTCCGGGCGGCTTCCAGGTCAACAAGACCGCCGCGTACGTCGGCATCGACCCGGCGGAGACCCGGGACGAGGCCTGGCGGCTGGTGGTCACCGGCCGCACCGGCACCGTCCGCCTCTCCCGCGCCGACCTGCTGGCCATGCCGCTGCACAGCGCCGCGCTGCCCATCGCCTGCGTGGAGGGCTGGTCCACCAGGGACCAGTGGTGGCGCGGGGTCAGGCTGCGCGATCTCGCCGCGCTCGTCGGCCACGACACCGACCCGCCGGACGTGCTGGTCGAGTCGCTGCAGCGGCACGGCCCGTTCCGCGTCGCCGCTCTGCGCGCCAACCAGGTCGCCGACCCGCGTTCGCTGCTCGCGCTGTTCGCCAACGGCGAGCCCCTCACCCCGGACCACGGCCACCCGGCCCGGATCATCGTGCCCGCGGCGCCCGGTGTGCTGAACACCAAGTGGGTGGCCCGGCTGAACTTCGGAGACCTGTGATGAGACACCGGATCACGCTGCCCCGACCTCCCCGGTTCACGCTGCCGCGCCCGCGGTTCGTGCTCGGCAGCCCCTTCCAACTGGTACTGCTGGCCTGCTCCTTCGCGCTCGCCGGATACGCCGGCGTGCGGCTGCTGGACGGCGACTGGTTCCAGGTGGCGCTGTGGTTCGTCGGTGCCGCGCTCATCCACGACCTGGTGCTGCTGCCGCTGTACTCGGTGGCGGACCGCGCCCTGGCGGGGGGACTGGGCGCGGCCGGCCGCCGGGAACTGACCGCGTACGTCCGCGTGCCGGCGGTGCTGTCGGGGCTCCTGCTGCTGGTGTGGTTCCCGCTGGTCACCGGCAGCGTCGACCGCTACCGGTCGGTGACCGCGCTCTCCCCGGACCGCTTCCTGGGCGACTGGTTGCTGATCACCGCGGTGCTGTTCGCGGGGTCCTCGCTGCTGCTCGTACGGCGGTTGCGCAGGGCGACGAAGCAACGCCCGCCTGCCGACCACTGATCGACGGCACGCCAGCCGAGCGGGCGGGCGTGCCGCAGCAGTGCCCGGGTCCCCAGCCGGGCCCACGGGAACGGGGCGCCCGTACCGCCACGCGCGTCGGTGACCTGCACCAGCACCCGTTCGTCGACGTCCGCCGGCACCGTCTCCACGATCAGCAGACCCTGCGACACGAGGAGTTCGCCGAGCCGCGCGAGCAGGGCGCCCGGGTCACCGCCGATGCCGAGGTTGCCGTCGACCAGCAGGGCGGTGCCCCAGCGGCCCTCCTCGGGCAGCGACTCGAACACCGAGCGCCGCAGCGCCTGCCCGCCGAGCCGGACCGTACGGTCGACGGCGGCCTCGCTGACGTCGACGCCGAGCGCCGGAACGCCGCGCGCGGCCAGTTCGGCCACCAGCCGGCCGGGCCCGCACCCCACGTCCAGCACGGTGCCCTCGCACCGCCGCAGCGCCTTCAGGTCCACGGCGTCGGCGCGGGCGCACCAGCGCTCCACGTCCAGGGGCAGCAGCCAGCCGTCGCCGCGGCTGAGGAAGAGCGGCCCCCGGCCCGCCCGTACGGCGTCGGAGTACGGGTCGCAGGACCAGGGGCGGGCGGTGGTCTCCCCCGGCACGGCCGCGTGCGCGGTGCTCATCGTGCGCTGACCGCCCGCACTCTGGCCAGCTCGGCGGCGAACCGTCCGGCCGGCGCCGCTGCGGCGACCGCCTCGGCGTCGGCGGCGGTGTCCACGTCCCGCAGCGGGGGCAGTTCCCGCACCTTCAGCCCGGCCTCGGCGAGCCGGCGCCGCTGCACGGCGCCGGTGTCCGGCGCCGACATCGGCACCCCGCGCAGCAGTTCCGGCCGGGGCTCGGCCATCCCCAACGCCCAGAAACCGCCGTCCTCCGCCGGGCCGAAGCACGCGTCGCAGCCGGCGAAGTCCACGGTGAGCAGGCCGGGCGTCACCTGCGGGGTGTCCATGCCGATCAGCAGCGCGGGCCCGGAGCAGCCGGCGAACGCCCGCGCCAGCCGCTCGTCCAGCCCGCCCGGTGCCTGCGGAACGACATCGAAGCCCGGCGGCAGCCACGGCCCGGGCCGCCCGTCCAGGACGAGGACGCGCCGGGAGGCGGGCGCGGCGGCCACCGCCGCGAGCGTGTCGGCGAGCGCCGCCGCGGCGAGCCCGGCCGCCTCCTCGGGGCTGAACGGCGGCGTGAGGCGGGTCTTGACCCGCCCCGGCCGCGGTTCCTTGGCGATGACGAGCAGCGTGGTCACCGGGCAGTCCTCTCCGTCGGGGCTTGGGTCGTCACGGCCGAGGCCCGCGGCGCCGCCGCGGAGCGCGGCAGCGGCGGCTCGGCGAGTACCCGGCTCATGTCGCGCACCGCCTGCCAGGTGCCGCGCCAGGTGCCCGTCACCTTCGAGGCGCCGGTACGCGGCAGATAGGGCACGTCGTGCTCGCGCACGCGCCAGCCGTCGTCCGCGGCGCGCACCACCATCTGCAGCGGGTATCCGCTGCGCCGGTCCGTCAACTCCAGCCCGAGCAGCGCCTCGCGCCGGGCGGCACGCAGCGGACCCAGATCGCGCAGCCGCAGCCCGGTGCGGCGCCGCAGCAACCGGGCGAGCACCAGGTTCCCGGCGCGGGCGTGCGCCGGCCAGGCACCCCGGGACCGCGGCCGGCGCCGGCCGAGCACCAGGTCGGCCGTCCCGCCCCGCACCTCCTCCACGAACGGCACCAGCAGCGACGGGTCGAGCGAGGCGTCGCAGTCGCAGAAGCACACGAGGTCGGCGGTGGCCGCGGACAGTCCGGCGTGGCAGGCCGCGCCGAAGCCGCGGCGCGACTCGTGCACCACCGTCGCGCCGAGCCGGCGGGCCACTTCCGCGGAACCGTCCGTCGAGCCGTTGTCCACCACGAGCGCGCGCCAGCCGTCCGGGATCCGGGCGAGTACCCACGGCAGCGCGTCGGCCTCGTTCAGGCAGGGCAGCACGACGTCGACGGCCGCAGCCGCCGGTTCAGGAGGAGAGGTCGTCACGCCTCTCACCCTACGGACGCGAACCCGGCAAACAGGGCACGGCGTCTTACGAAACGCGGACGTCCGACCGTGCCGGCGGCCCCCCGGCCCGCGTGGTGCGAGGCTGGAAGCATGCAGCAGCCGTACGAAGCACCGGACACCCCGGGCGAGCCGGGCACCGCGGCCCGGGTCCTCGTCGTCGACGACGACCCCACCGTCGCCGAGGTCGTCTCGGGCTACCTCGACCGCGCCGGGTACGTCGTCGACCGCGCCGGCGACGGGCCGGCCGCCCTCGCCCGCGCCGCCGCGCACTGGCCCGACCTGGTGGTACTCGACCTGATGCTGCCCGGCATGGACGGGCTGGAGGTGTGCCGCCGGATGCGCGGCCACGGTCCGGTGCCGGTCATCATGCTCACCGCCCGCGGCGACGAGGACGACCGCATCCTCGGCCTGGAGGTCGGCGCGGACGACTACGTCACCAAGCCGTTCAGCCCCCGCGAACTCGTCCTGCGCGTGGAGTCCGTACTGCGCCGCACCCGCCCCGCCGCCGCGCCGGGCGTGCTGCGCGCCGACGGCATCGAGGTCGACCCGGCGGCCCGGCGCGCCACCCGGCACGGCGCCGATCTCGCTTTGACCATCCGTGAGTTCGACCTGCTCGCGTTCCTGCTGCGGCACCCGGGCCGGGCCTTCGGCAGGGAGGAGTTGATGCGCGAGGTGTGGGGCTGGGACTTCGGCGACCTCTCCACGGTCACCGTGCACGTGCGGCGGCTGCGGGGGAAGGTCGAGGACGACCCGGCCCGCCCGCGCCTGATCCAGACCGTGTGGGGCGTCGGCTACCGGTTCGACGCCGCGTCCGGACACAACGGGGGCTGACCGTGCACGACATACTCCTCATCGCCCTGTACGCCTTCCTCGGCGCGGCCGCGGCCGGACTGCTCGGCGCCGCCGCGCTGGTGCTGATCCGGCGCCGCTCGCTGACCGTGTCGCTCACCGTGGTCGCCGCCGTCGCGGTGACCGCGATGCTCGCCGGCACCCTCGCGGTCGCCTGGGCCATGTTCCTGTCCCCGCACGACCTGACCGTCGTCACCACGGTGGTCGCGATGGCCGCCGTGGTCTCCCTCGCCACGGCCCTGCTGCTGGGCCGCTGGGTCGTGGCGCGCAGCCGGGACCTCACCCGTGCCGCCCGCGCGCTCGGCGACGACGGCTCGTTCTCCGCGCCCGACGGGCCGGCCACCGCCGAACTGGACGCGCTCAGCCGCGAGCTGGCCGCGACCAGCGCCAGACTGGCCGAGTCCCGGGAACGGGAACGCGCGCTGGAGTCGTCCCGCCGCGAGCTGGTCGCCTGGATCTCGCACGACCTGCGCACCCCGCTCGCCGGACTGCGCGCCATGGCGGAGGCGCTGGAGGACGGCGTCGCCGCCGACCCGGACCGCTACCTCCGCCAGATCCGCACCGAGGTCGAACACCTCAACGGCATGGTCGGCGACCTGTTCGAACTTTCCCGCATCCACGCCGGCGCGCTCGCCCTCACCCCCGCCCGGATGTCCCTGTACGACCTGGTCGGCGACGCCCTCGCCGGCGCCGACCCGCTCGCCAGGGAGCACGGTGTGCGACTCGTCGGCGACGGCGTGGAACCGGTACCCGTGGAGGTGGACGGCCGGGAGATGAGCCGGGTGCTGGGCAACCTGCTGGTCAATGCCATCCGGCGGACGCCCGCCGACGGCACGGTCGCCGTCGCCGCGCAGCGGTCGTCCGAGGGCGTCGTGCTGTCGGTCACCGACGGCTGCGGCGGCATCCCCGAGGAGGACCTGCCGCGGGTCTTCGACACCGGTTGGCGCGGCACCCACGCCCGTACCCCTCCGGCCGGCGCCGGCCTCGGCCTCGCCATCGTCCGCGGCATCGTCGAGGCCCACCAGGGCCGGGCCACGGTGCACAACATCCCCGGCGGCTGCCGCTTCGAGGTCACCCTGCCCGCGCCGTCCGGCTGAACCGGGCGCCCGACGCGGCGGGAGAGGGGCGCCGGCGCGGGGCGGCCCGCGGGAGCCGCCTCGGGCGCGGGTCGTCCGCACCGGCCCGCACCCGGCGGCCGGGGGCGGGCGCGGCGGCAGGTCGGGGGAACGTCGGACGGCCGTCCCGCACGCGGCGGCTACACCGCGCGCAGGCCGGCCCGCGCGAACCCCCGCATCCCCTCCTCGAACCCGATCTCCGGCTTCCAGCCCAGTTCGGCCCGCAGCCGCGAGGAGTCCGCGGTGATGTGCCGGACGTCGCCGAGCCGGTACTCGCCGGTGACGACCGGCTCCGGCCCACCGTGGGCGGCCGCCAGCGCCAGCGCCATCTCGCCGACCGTGTGCGGGTCGCCGCTGCCGGTGTTGTAGGCGGTCAGCGCGCCCGCCGGCACCTCCGCCTCCAGCGCCGCCGCGTTCGCCGCCGCCACATCCCGGACGTGCACGAAGTCCCGCCGCTGCCGGCCGTCCTCGAACACCCGCGGAGCCTCGCCCCGGGCCAGCGCCGAACGGAAGAACGAGGCGACCCCCGCGTACGGGGTGTCGCGGGGCATCCGCGGACCGTACACGTTGTGGTAGCGCAGCGAGACCGCGGTGCCGCCCGTGGCGCGCGCCCACGCCGCCGCCAGATGCTCCTGGGCGACCTTGGTCGCCGCGTACACGTTCCGCGGGTCGAGCGGCGCGTCCTCGGCGACCAGGCCGGGCGCCAACTCGGCACCGCAGCGCGGGCACAGCGGCTCGAAACGGCCGGCGTCGAGATCGGCCGCCGCTCGCGGCCCCGGCCGTACGACCCCGTGGCGCCCGCAGGCGTAGCGCCCCTCCCCGTACACCACCATCGACCCGGCCAGCACCAGCCGCCGCACCCCCGCCTCGGCGAGCCCGGCGAGCAGCACCGCGGTGCCGAGGTCGTTGCGGGAGACGTAGTCGGCCGCGTCCGCGACGCCGTTGCCCAGCCCGACCATGGCCGCCTGGTGGCACACGGCGTCGACGCCGTGCAGCGCCGCGGCGACCGCCGAGGCGTCCCGCACGTCCGCCGCCGGGTCGGCGCGCACGTCGAACACGACGGGCTCGTGCCCGCGCGCCGCCAGCGCCTCGACGACATGGGAACCGATGAACCCGGCACCGCCGGTGACCAGTACACGCATGACGGCAGGCTAGGGCCGGCGGCGCCCGAGTGGGGGGATCGCGCCGGGCACGTCACGGGTTCGTAAGGGCTCGGCCGGCCGCGGTTCAGGGGATGTGCACGGTGCTCGTGTACGGGTTCTTCAGCCCCGGGGGAGCGGTGAACTTGACGACGGGGGAACCCGGCTGGGGCACCGGCGGGGTGAGGGCGCTCTGCGGCAGCTGGGGCGGGCTGGTCTCCTGGAAGTTGACCTGGTCGAAGTTGACCGTGCCGGTCTTCTCCATCGAGGCGATGTGGTCCAGGACGATCTCGTTGGCCTGGTCGGCGAGCTGGCGCACCAGGCTGTTCTGGGTGGTGGCCCGGATCTTGGCGATACCGGGGAAGATCTGCCCGTGCGTCACCCGCATGATGTTGGCGGCGGTCGAGTCGAACTCCTTGCCCTTCTTGGACTCCACCGTGGCGACGAACTGCTGCTGCTGCGGCGTGGGTTGGTTGGGCAGGGTGATGTGCAGCTCCAGGGCGATCCTGCGGCAGCTGTCGTCGAGCATGGCGTGCCCGACGACCAGGTGCTCGCCGGCCTCCTTCATGGCCTTGCTGTCCCCCCGCTGCATGGCGTCCATTCCCAGGCGCCCCTCCCACAGACCGGCGGAGCGGACCTTGACCACGAAGTTGCGGTCCGCCTCGGTCAGCGGCCCGTACGGGGTGTTGGCGATGATCCGGCTCTGGTCGTTGGTGGTCTTCTGCACGCCGAGCACGGCGGGATAGGCCAGAGCAGTGAGCGTCACGGTCAACGCACCGCCCACGAAGACGGTCCCGATCGCGCGGCGGGAGATGGGCATGACGCCTCCTCACATGAGCATGCTGGTCGTGAGGGGATACGGACGGGACAGCGGAAACAATCACCGTGCCGGGTAAAAAACGTTCCCTGCCCCTGCGGCCCCTCCTGGCCCGGCCCGCTTCGGCCGGCCCCCACGGCTGCCGTCCGCGGCGTGGGCGTGGTGGGGGCGGGGGCGTCGGCGCGGGCGGGGCGTGGGCGGTGCGGGTGCGTGTGCGGGGCGGGGTCGGGGGCCCGCCGTAGGGTCGCGCCGGCCCACCGGGGCCGCGCGGACCGGCGCCGCCGCGCGGCGCGGGTGTCCGCTGCGAGGCAAGGTACCCGGGGAGAAACGAGGTGAGCGAGGTACTCGGGGGAGGAAGTGCCCCACCGGGGGACGCGCCCGGTCCCCCGGAGAGCACCCCGGGCCCGGCTGCCGCACCGATGGCGCGCCTCCCGGGGCGAACCTCACCCGAAAGGAGTACCCCGTGTTCTTCGTCGACACGATCGAGGTGCCGGGGCTCGGCAACCGGAGCTATCTGGCGGGCGGTGCGCGGACGGCGGTGGTGGTCGACCCGCCGCGCGACATCGACCGGGTGCTCGGGGCGGCGGCCCGTCGCGGCGTGCGTCTGACGCACGTCGCCGAGACCCACGTGCACAACGACTACCTCAGCGGGGGCCTGCAGCTCGCCCGGACGGTCGGCGCGGACTACCTGGTGCCCGCCGGAGCCCGGGTCGCGTATCCCCGGACCCCGGTGCACGACGGCGACCGCACGCAGGTGGACGCGGCCTCGGACCTCGGGCTGCACGCGTTGGCCACTCCGGGACACACCCCGCACCACATCTCCTACGTCCTGGAGGAGAACGGCACCGCGCTCGCCGTGTTCACCGGCGGCTCGCTGCTGATCGGCACCGTCGGCCGGCCCGACCTGGTCGAACCCCGGCTGACCGAGCGGCTGGCCCGCGCCCAGCACGCCTCGGCCCACCGCCTCGCCGACGCCCTGCCCGACGACACGGCGATCTTCCCGACGCACGGCTTCGGCAGCTTCTGCACGTCCTCCCGGGCCGAGGGGGACCACACGACCATCGGCAAGGAGAGGACGTCCAACGCGGTGCTCACCCGCGACGTGGACTCCTACGTCGCCGAGCTGCTGGCCGGCCTGGACGACGTCCCCGCCTACTACACCCACATGGGCCCAGCCAACGCCGCCGGCCCCGCCCCCGTGGACCTGACGCCGCCCGCGCCCGCCGACGCCGCCGGGATCGCCGCCCGGCTCGCCGAAGGGGAGTGGGTGGTCGACCTGCGCAACCGGGTCGCCTTCGCCGAGGGGCACCTGGCCGGCTCGTTCAACTTCGAGGCGGACGGCAAGCTCGCCACCTACCTGGCCTGGCTGATCCCCTGGGGCAAGCCGGTCACCCTGCTCGCCGAGTCCGCCGAGCAGCTCGCCGCCGCCCAGCGCGAACTGGTCCGGGTCGGCATCGACCGCCCCGCCGCGGCCGCCACCGGCGGCCCCGAGCAGTGGCTGCGCGAGGGCGAGCGGCCGGCCTCCTTCCCGCGTGCCGGCTTCGCCGACCTCGCCGCCCAGGACACCGGCCGGATCGTCGTGCTCGACGTCCGCCGCGACTCCGAGCGCGCCGCGGCCCGGATCGAGGGCTCCGTCCACATCCCGATCCACACCCTGCGCCGCCGGCTCGGCGAGGTTCCCGGCGGGCAGGTGTGGGTGTACTGCGCGACCGGCATGCGTGCCGCCGTCGCCGCCTCCCTGCTGGACGCCGCGGGCCGGGGCGTCGTCGCCGTCGACGACACCTTCGACGCCGCCGGGAGGGCGGGCCTGGACGTGCGCGCCGCCTGAGGGCGACCGCGGTCGGAGCGGACCTCCGTCGCACCCCGTCCGGGCAGGGCGCCCGGTCCGGTGCCGGCACGGGAACCGGCACCGGACCGGCACCGGAACCGGCACCGGAGCCGGGAACGGTCCGGCGCGGGACCTCGAGGCGCCCGGAGGGGGCCCTCGGCCCTGGTGAGCGGAACGGCGGGCGATCTGTGATGGTGAGGGGGTGGCAACCTGGCCCCGTAACCAGCAGGGCGGTGAGCGCCGTGGCAGCGTACGACGGAACCCCCCGCCGCCGTTCCGGCCCGTCCGTCGACCCCCTGGGCGACCCGTTCCTGCGGACCCGGTTCGCCCCGCCCGCGCGGCCCGCCACGTTCCTGCGGCGCGACCGGCTGCTCGCGGACCTCGACCGATCGGCGCGGACACCGCTGACCATGGTCAACGGCGGCGCCGGCGCGGGCAAGACCCTGCTGGTCGCCGACTGGGCCGCGGGACTGGACCGCCCGGTCGCCTGGCTCACCCTCGACCCGGTGCTCCGCAGGCCCGGCATGTTCTGGGCCCACCTGATCCAGGCGCTGCGCGAGCGCGGTGTGCCGGGCACCGGGGCGATCGACCTTCCCGGTGACGCGAACCGCGTGGGCCGGACGCTGACCACCCGGCTCGCCGCGGTGCTCGGCGACAGCGAGGAACCCGTGACGGTGGTGCTCGACGAGTACGAGCGGATGACCGCGCCCGAGGTCTCCGAACAACTGGCGTTCGTCCTGCAGCACGCGGGACCCGGCCTGCACCTGGTCCTCGTCACCCGCAGCGAGCCCCTGCTGCCGCTGCACCGCTACCGCGCGGCCGGCGCCCTGACCGAGATCCGGGCCGCGGACCTGGCCTTCACCCCCGTGGAGGCGGTCGCCCTGCTGGAACTGCACGGGCTGCACCTCACCGTCCCGGCCGCGACCGCTCTGGTCGACCGGACCCGGGGCTGGGCGGCGGGCCTGCGGCTGTGCGCCCTGGCCGCGCGGGAACGACCGGAGCCGGACGTGTACCTGAAGGAGTTCGAGGCCGGGCACAGCGCGGTCGCCGACTTCCTGCTGGCAGAGGTCCTCGAGCGGCAGCCGCTCCCGGTCCAGGACCTGCTGCTGCGCGTCAGCGTCCTGGACCGCTTCTGCGGCGGACTCGCCGACGCCCTGACCGGACGGGCCGACGCCGAACGGATCCTCGCCGGACTGCACCGCGAGAACGCCTTCGTGGAGGACCTGGGGCACGCCTGGTACCGCCTGCATCCGCTGTTCCGCGAGATACTCCACGCCCACCTGCGGGAACGCAGTCCGGCGCTGGAACCGGAACTGCACCTGAGGGCCGCACGCTGGCTGCGCCGATCCGGCGCCCTCCCGGACATGCTGGCCCACACTGCCGCCGCGGGGGACTGGGACCTCACCGCCCGCGCCCTCGTCGAGGACCTGGCCATCGGGCAGCTCTTCAGCGGACTGCACACCGGCGGCCTCGCCGAACTGTTCACGGGTATGGGCCCAGATCCGGCGAGTGCCGCGACCGACCTGGTCCGCGCGGCACGCGAGCTGTCCCACCACGACCTCGAGCACGGCCTGGCCCACCTCCGGCGGGCCGAGCGGCAGCTCGCCGCCGACCGGCCCGCCGCCGACCGGCCCGCCGCCGACGGGCCCGCCGCCCCGGCCCGGCTGAGCTGCGCCCTGCTGGAGGCGGTGGCGGCCCGGCTGACCGGCTCCCCCGACCGTGCTGAGCGGGCCGCGCGGTCGGCGCGTGCCCTGCAGCGGGAAGTACCCGCCGAGCTGCTGGACAGGCACCCCGAAGTGCCCGCCCTGCTGATGACCCACCTGGGTTCGGCAGAGCTGTGGGCGGGCCGCTTCGAGGAGGCCCGGGCCGCCCTGACCACCGTGGCCGCCGCCACCGGCGCCGCCACGGCGCTCTGGCGCGAGGAGTCCCTGGAGCACCTGGCCCTCCTCGACTACCTCGACGGCCGGCCCACCAGAGCCGAGCGCCGGGCCCACGCGGCACTGGCCGAGGCGGAACGGCACGGCCGGGCCGAGCAGCCCGGCGGAGGCGCGCTCGCCAGGCTGGTCCTGGCCGCCGTCGCCGTCGACCGCAACGAACTCGCCGAGGCCGGCACACTGCTCGACCGGGCTCCGCCGGAGGCGGTGCACGATCCGGTGACGGCCGCGGGGCGCTCCCTCGCGGCGGCCCACCTGCTGCTCGCCCGCGGCAGGGTGCGGGCCGCGCTGAGGGCGGCGGCACCGGTCGTCGGTGCCGAGGCGGACTCCCCCTGGGCCCGCAGCCAGGCCGCGCTGGTCGCCTCGGCCGCCCACCTGGCCGAGGGGCGCCCCCGGGCGGCGGCGGAGCTGCTGGAGCCGGCGGCCTCCGGGCAGCCGGGTCTCGCGCTGGCCGCGGCGCGCGCCCGGCTGGCCGCCGGGGATCCGGGCGCCGCCCTGGAACTGCTGGATGCCGCCGGAATCGACGGCACCAGGGGGCCGGCGGTGCTGGTGCACGCCGCGCTGCTGCGGGCACAGGCCGCCGACGCGGCCGGAGACGTCCCGAGCACCCGCCGGCTGCTCGCCCGGTCGCTCGCCGAGGCCCGGCGGGAGATGCTCCGGCGTCCCTTCGTGGAGGCGGGGGCGTGGCTCGCGCCCCACTTGGCCCGGCCGCCGCTGAGGCAACTGGCCGAGGGCTGGCTGCTGCCGGCGGCGGCCGCGTCCCCCGAGCCCCCGCCGCTGCTGGTGGAGCCGTTGAGCGGCCGGGAGCGCGATGTGCTGCGCCGGCTCGCCCAGACGATGTCCACCGAGGACATCGCCGCCGACCTGTACCTGTCGGTCAACACGGTGAAGACCCACCTGAAGAGCGTCTACCGGAAGCTGGCGGTCAACCGGCGGCACGACGCCGTGCGGCGGGCCCGCGAGTTGGACCTGCTCTGAACGCCCGCGGGCGGGGGTGCCGCCCGGCCAGGGGCGGCAGGGGGTGCGCCGGGACGGGCGCGGGGTCACCTGTGCAGGGTGAGGCGGGGCCCCTGCCGAGGGGGGCACGATGGTGGGCGACCCCAGCAGGTGTGCCATCGGCCGTCGGCGGGAGCACAGCACATGCGGTACGAGATCCGCGTCGAGGGACATGTGTCGGAAACGCTGGCCAAGGTGTTCCCGGAACTGGAACACGTGGTGATGTCCGGCCAGACGGTGCTGTACGGTCCCGTCGTCGACGAGGCGCACCTGTACGGACTGCTGGCCCGCTGCCAGTCGCTGGGGCTGCGCGTGGTGGAGATGCGGCAGCTGCCCGACTGACCCGCCTGCTGCCCCCGCCGCTGTCCGGACCGGCCCGCCGAAGCCCAGCGTCCGGACCGGCCCGCCGGAGCCGCTCATGGTCCGGACCGGTCCCGCGGGTGCCGCTTTCTCACCGTCCGGGCCGGTTCGCCGGCGCCTTCCTCACAGTCCGGTCGCCACCCGTATCCGGCCCGAGCGGGCGGCCGCGCCCAGCGCCTCGAAGTCCCGCTCGTTGCGGTCGGCGTACACCTGGGCGAACTCGACCAGCGCCCGGTCGAAGCCGTCGCCGCCGCCGAGGTAGGCCGCGATGGCGATCGGGTCGCCGGACCGGGCGTGCGCCCGCGCCAGACCCGCCCCGCAGAGCTGCCCGAACAGGCGCAGCAGGTCCGGGTCCATGGTGTCCGGCCGCACGACGCCCTTCCAGTCCCACAACTGGCGCACGTAGAAGTCCCGTTCGTGTCCGTCGAGGCCCAGCACGTGCGTCCAGCCCAGGAAGATGTCGCTGCTGGTCTGGATCAGCCGCTGCCCGGTCACCACCCGCCGCCCCTGGTTCCCGTGGCGCTCGCCGCCCAGATGCGCGGCCAGCACCGACTCCTGGGCCTCCTTGGCCTGGAGCAGCAGGGGATCGTCGTCGTCCCTGCCGAGCAGCAGCATGATCCAGCAGCGGGTACCGACGCTGCCGACGCCCACGACCTTGCGCGCCATGTCCACCAGGCGGTAGTGGCGCAGCAGGTGCCGCCGCTCGGACGACAGGGTCCTGGCGTACCCCTCCAGGAGGGCGCCCAGTTCCTTCGCCTGCTCCTCGGCGGACAGGTCCTGGGCGAGGTCCCGCAGCGGGGTGACCAGCGGCGGGTCCGGAGTGATCCGCCGGCCGTCCGCGGTGACCCGGGTCAGCTTGGCGAAGGCCCGCATCTGGGTGCGGGTCCGCGCGCGGGCCGTCGCCTCCCCGGCGCGGCGCCTGGCCTTCCGGCTCATCGACGAGGCCAGTACCTCGCGCATCCGGTCGACATCGTCCTGCGCGTACCAGACGTCCAGGGTGCGCATGCCCGCCAACTCCCGCATCCGCTTCCGGTACGCCCGCACACAGGCCCGTACCGCGTCGCTCTGCTCGCCGGTGGAGAACCCGCTCGCCCGGCCCGTGATCGCGAAGCTGGCCGCCAGCCGCTTGACGTCCCACTCGAACGGTCCGGCCAGCGTCTCGTCGAAGTCGTTGATGTCGAAGACCAGGTGACGTTCCGGGGAGGCCAGCAGCCGGAAGTTCATCAGATGCGCGTCTCCGCACAGCTGCACCGTCAGCCCGGTGTTCGGCAGTTCCCCGAGGTCGGCCGCCATAACGGCCGCCGCGCCGCGGTAGAAGCGGAACGGGGACTCCAGCATGCGGCCGTAGCGGATCGGGACCAGTTCCGGCAGCCGGGTCGCCGACTGGCGTTCGACCACCTCCACCGCGTCGGGCCGTCCCGCCCCGGTCTCGAACCAGCCGTGACCGGAACGCGGCAGGCGCCTTCGGGCCCGCCGGCCGTATGCCGCCCGCTCGGCCGGCGTGAGCGCCGCCGTGAAATCACCGGGTGCCGTCATGGCCCGCCCTCCGTCTCCGCCTCCGGTGTCCGCCTCCCGGTCTGCGCCCCCGGGTCTCCGTTCCGGCGTCGCCGGACGGCCGGGTCTCCTGCCGGTGCAGGCCCGCCTGCACCGCCCCGGCGAGGATCCGCGCCGCGAGGCCGAACACCGCCAGCCCGCCGGCCATCTGCAGCATGACCACCACGCGGGCCGTCTCCGATCGGGCCACGATGTCGCCGTACCCGACGGTGGTGAACGTCGTCATCGTGAAGTACAGGGCGTCCGTCCTGGTCAGGGGCTCGTTGAAGGCCTCCGGAGCGGACTGCTCCAACTGGTGGTAGGTCGTCGCGAACAGCACCAGGAACAGGGCCAGCGTGGTCAGCAGCGCCTCGACCGCCCTGAGACGGGGGTGGGGCGAGCGCACGATGGTCCGCACCTCCCAGGCGAAGACCGCGGCCACCACCAGCAGCCCGCCGAACAGCACCGCCGTCGTCCAGTCCGCGCCGGGCGGCCGGTCCAGCGGCAGCAGGTAGTAGGCGGCGACGAGCCCGCCCGACATCGCCAGCGCCCGCCCCAGCGCCACCAGCGCGCCCCGCCGGTCCGGACGCGCGGGCCACGATGCGGCGTCCTGCGACCTGCCGGACTCCGCCCCGGGAGCGACGGGATCAGTCATCTGGCTCCTCCGTGAACGCTCCGCCCCGCACGGCACCGCCCCTGACGGCCCCGGTCCGCCAGGCCCCGGTCCGCCATGATCCGGTTCTCCGGATTCCGGTCCTCCAGGTCCGGTCCTCCAGGTCCGGTCCTCAGGACGGTGGGGCTCCTCGAAGAGGTGCACCGCCCGCCCACTCGTGACGGCGCACCGTGCACGGTCCGCTCCGCCGTCCCGGCGAGCCGCACGGACCGGCCGGCCGTCGCCTCGCCGACAGGTCCACCCCACCCCCGCCGGGCCGCCGGCGGATCACCCGCCAGGGGTGACCCCGCCGGCACCCGCCCCGTCCGCGGCCCGGCAGTGGGGCGGGCGCCGGCCGCACCCGCCTCGCGGCTCCCGGGCACGCCCCGCGCGCCGCCGCCATGCCCTGCGGCGGACAGCTCCGGGGCGGCGCCGTCCCGGGTGCCGTGGACTTCACCCGCGCCGGGTGAGGCCGTCCGCGGTGGCCGTGCACACGCTGAAGGCAGCGGGCACGGCAGGCGAGCCCCCCGCCCGAGACGGAGGAATGCGATGAGCGCTCACGTGTACCTTGCCTACGACTATCCGCTGCTGAGCATGTTCTGGACGCTCCTGTGGTTCTTCCTGTGGATCATCTGGTTCGTCCTGCTCTTCCGGGTGGTCATCGACATCTTCCGGGACGACACCATGAGCGGCTGGGCCAAGACCGGCTGGCTGATCTTCGTCATCGTGCTGCCCTTCATCGGGGTGTTCGTCTACCTCGTCGCCCGTGGCAGGGACATGGGCGGGCGTGAGATCGCGCACGCCCAGGCGCAGCAGCAGGCGTTCGACACCTACGTCCGCGAGCGGGCCTCCGAAAGCCGCCCCGGCAACATCGACGACCTCGCGAAACTGTCCGAGATGCGCAGCCGCGGCGACATCACGGACGAGGAGTTCGCCCGCGCCAAGGACCTGGTGCTGAGCGGGGCCGCGCCCGCCCCGGGCACCGACTCGGGCACGTCCCGGCCGACGAGCACGCCCTAGCGCCAGGGCCCGATTCGCCGGACGGCCGGACGGGCCGCCGCGGATGCTCCGTCCCGGGATGCCGCCGAGGAGGCGGCCTCCCGCACGGCGCCGGGAACGCGGACCCAGGCTGTCCGCGAGTCTCGCTAGCGTCCCGTGCATGCGGACGACGACGACCTCCACCGCGCCGGTGCTCGGCACCCGCGCACTGAACCGCGCCACGCTGGCCCGCCAACTGCTGCTGAGCCGTTCGCCGCTGGGCGTGCGCCAGGCGGTGGAGCACCTGGTGGGCCTCCAGGCGCAGAGCGTGCAACCCCCCTACCACGCGCTCGCCGCCCGCCTCGGCGGCTTCACCCCGGACCGGCTGTCGGACCTGCTGGCCGATCGGGAGGTCGTCCGGATCGTCACCCTGCGCTCCACCCTCCACGCACACACCGCCGACGACTGCCGGACGCTTCGCCCGCTGGTGCAGCCCGCCCGGGACCGGGAGGTGTCCCTGTTCCGCAAGGGCCTGGCCGGCGTCGACCTGGACCGGCTCGCCGCGCTCGCCCGTGACCTGGTGGAGAGTGAGCCGCGCTCCATGAAGCAGCTCCGCGAGGCGCTGTCCGAGCGGTGGCCGGACGCCGATCCCCAGGCCCTCGGCGTGGCCGCCCGCTGCCGGCTGCCGCTGGTGCAGATCACGCCGCGCGGGCTGTGGGGCCGCAGCGGGGGCGTCGTCGTGACCACCGCCGAGCGCTGGCTGGGCCGGCCCGCCGAGCCGGCCCCCGCCCCGGACACCGCCGTGCTGCGCTATCTCGCAGCCTTCGGCCCGGCGTCCGTGAAGGACGCGCAGACCTGGTGCGGACTCACCCGGCTGCGCCCGGTCTTCGAGCGGCTGCGGCCCCGGCTGCTCACCTTCCGCGGCCCCGGGGGTGTGGAACTGTTCGACCTGCCCGAGGCTCCCCGCCCCGACCCGGACACCCCCGCCCCGCCCCGCTTCCTGCCCGAGTACGACAACCTGATCCTCTCCCACGCCGACCGCACGCGGGTCGTGCCACCGCAGCACCGGGGCCGCACCCGGCGGGGCAACCAGGCCCACCGCACCTTCCTCGTCGACGGCTTCGTGGCCGGTGTGTGGCGGGTGGAAGGCGACGTCCTGGTCGTCGAACCGTTCGGGCGGCTCAGCCGCGCGGAGCGAGCGGAACTGGCCGAGGAGGGCGTGCGCACGCTTGCCGCGCTGCGCCCGCGGACGGCGTACGAGGTGAGTTTCGGGAGCCCGGCCCGGTAGGGGCGGCCTCGGCCGGGGCACGGATCGGGCCCGCCGGGCGCCCTTCTACGGCAGGGGCGGGGCCGGGGACACGCCGCTGCCGGCCGCGGATGTGGAGAGAGGGGCGTTGCGGGCTGCTCGTGGAAGTCCGCAACGCCCCCCTGGTACTCACCTGAGGGGGGTGCTCAGGAGGTCTTCGGGTCCCGGGCGGTGGTGCCCGCCACGTTCACGGGGCCGCGGCCGGCCGGGTCTGACCACCGGCCGGCCGTCCGTCCGCTGCGGGCCTGCCGCCGCGGGAGGTGATTCCTGCCAGGGCGCCCCCGCGGAACGGGGGGCCGCCGCTGTCGCCCTGGCAGGTGTCCGTGTCGCCGGAGGTGAGTCCGGCACCGGCCGTCCGGCCGGGTTCGCGGTCGGTGCCGCGGGAGGCCCGCCGACCCGGGCACGGCGCGTGCGCGTCGGCCTTCGGCGGGTGCGGGTGGTGGAAGTGGTCGCGGAGCCGCGGTCGGCTGCCGGCCGCGGTCCCCGTGCGGCGCACGGAGGTCCGTCTGGCGCGGGTGGACCCGGACATGGGGCTCCTCGGTGGGGGGCTGCCGGTGGGGGATCGCACGGGGGTGGTGCACGGAGGCGGAAGGTTGTGCACGGGGGTCGCGGGACCGACCCCCGTATGCCCGGGCGAGCGGCACGGCTTCACGCTAGTTCCCCGCCGGGGTCCCCCCAATGAGGGAACCCCCTAGGTGTGGCCGGGCAGGGAAAACCCTCGGTGGGCGGCGCAGGGTCGATCGGCGGGTCCGAGTGCGGGTGCCGCGGACCGGCGGCGGGGGGCGGACGGGAAGACGGGCAGAGGGGGCGACGGGAAGACCGGCAGTGGGGGTGCGGGCGGGCAGGCCGAGGAGCGGGCGGGCGCGGAGCGAGGGCGTGCGGGAGCGGGGAGCCGGGGCGCCTCAGTCCCCGTGGCGGCCCGCGGCCAGCCGCACGATGTCCACCCGGGAGCGGATGCCCAGCTTGCGGTAGACCCGGGTGAGGGTGGCCTCCACCGTCTTCACGCTGATGAAGAGGCGTCCGGCGATCTCCCGGTTGGTGGCGCCCTCCATGACGAGCGAGGCCACCTGGCGCTCCATCGAGGCCAGGCCCTCCAGCGCGGACCGGCCCGCGGGCGTGTCCCGTTCGGGTACCGGCTGCGCGGCGGCCGCCTCGACCTGCCGCAGCCACGGCACGGCCCGGCACCGCCGGAACAGCCGGGTCGGCTCGTCGTAGGGGGAGGCGGCGCGGCCGCCCCTGCCGCCGGTGCCCGGCCCGGCCGTCGCGGCCCGCAGCCGGGCCAGCGCGAACGCGGTCCGCGCCTCCTCCAGCCCGTACCCGAGCTTGGCGAGGCGGTCCTGGACGGACGTCAGCCGGCCCGCGGCGCCCTCGTGGTCGCCGCGGGCGGCGCACACCAGCGCCTCCGCGCGGTCCAGTACCGCCAGCACGCTCTCCCGGCGCAGCCGCAGCGCGTGTTCCCGGGCGACGTCCACGACCTCCTGCGCCTCGCGCACCTCCCCGGTCCGCACCAGCGCCTCGGCCAGATCGCCCTGCCAGCGCCCCCGCGCCGGGTCGGTGATGCCGAGGCCCGCCTCCAGCTCCCGCACCCGGCGCAGCGACTCCGCCGCCGCCGGGGCGTCCCCGGCGACCAGTCGGGCGTAGCCGAGCGCGGCCAGCGCACGGGACAGGTACATCTGGTCGCCGTCCTCCTCGGCGTGCTCGACGGCCTCCCGGGCCAGGTCGAGCGCCCGGTCCACGTCGCCGCCGGAGGCCTCCGCCAGGGAGGTGAGCATGGCCGAGGCGCTCAGCCCGATTCCGGAGTCCCGGGCCAGCCGCAGGCTCTCCCGGGCCAGGTCGAGCGCCCGGCCGCAGTGCCCGGTGCGCAGCTCGATGTCGGCGAGCAGCCGCTGGAAGTGGACCTCGCTCTCGACCATGCCGCGCCGCCGCACCTCCCGCAGCAGCGAGGTGATCGTGGTGCGGGCCTCCGGGAGCTGGTCGCTCATCAGCAGCCAGCGGAACCGGGCGGTGCCGGCGCCGTTGTGGTGGCAGGTCACGTAGGGGTCCTGCGGTTCGCGCAGTGCGCGCTTGATGGTGGCGGGCGCTTCCGGGTGGCCCATCAGGGTCTCGGTGGAGGCCTGCAGGGCGAGCGCCATCAGCTCCGTGCGGCGGTCCGCGCCGCGCGCGGCGAGTTCCGCGGCGTGCGCGGCCTCCTGCCGGGCCTCCGCGAAGTCGCCCTCCACCACCAGTCCGCGCCAGGCGAGCTGGTAGTGGACGAGGGCGAGCAGCCGCGGGTCGTCGCCGGCGTCGGCCAGTGCCTGCGGGAAGACGGCGTCGACGTCGCCGAGCGCCTGCCCGGCCGCCTCGATCACCGCCATCCACGCGCGTACCCGCTGGACGGGTGCGGTGGCGCTGCCGAGCACCTCGCGGGCGATGTCCCGGGCGAGGTCGGCCTCGCCCGCGGTGATCGCGTCCTCCGCGGCCTCCAGCCGCCGCTCGTCGGCGCCGGGCACGCAGCCCGCGGGGGTGTGCCGGGCGGCGAGCAGCCCCAGCGAGGCGGCCACCGAGGGCGCGCCGCGGTCCCGGGCCAGCGTGGCGGCCTCGGCGAGGCGGGTCGCCACGGTCCGGTCGGTGCCGGTGGTGGCCAGCGCGAGGTGCCGGGCCCGTTCGATCGGGTCCGAGGCCGCGGTGGACAGTGCGGCGTGTGCGGCGCGCCGCTCCTGCGCGGGTGCCTCCGCGTACAGCGCGGCGGAGACCAGGGGGTGCGCGAAACGCACGGTGGGGCCCTCCGGCTCGTTCGCGAGCAGGCCCAGCGCGGCGGCCCGGGCGCACTCCGCCTCGGCGTTCCGGCGGCCGGCCGCGCGCAGCAGTGCCGGGGTGGGGCGGGCGCCGGCGCTGGCCACCAGCAGGGTGCGGCGGGCCTCGTCGGACAGCAGGTCCAGCCGGCTGAGCACCAGCGCCCGCAGCGAGGTGGGCACCGGCAGCGGTTCGCCGGGCCGGGGCGGGACCGGGTTCTCGGCGAGAGCGCGGCCCAGCTCCAGGGCGAACAGCGGGTTGCCGCCGCTGGTGCGGTGGATGTCGCGGACCGTGGAGCGGGGGAGTCCCGGGTAGCCGCGGTGGTCGAGCAGGGTGGAGACCTGGGGGCGGCTGAGCGGGCCGAGGCGGACGGCGAGGGTGTCGGGCGGGCAGGCGCCGAGGTACCGGTCGTACTCCTGGCCGTCGGTGCGCGCCGCGCACAGCATTCGCACGGGTATGTCGCTCAGTCGCCGGGCGGCGAAGCCGAGCAGTTCGGCGCTGGCCGCATCCAGCCACTGCAGGTCGTCGGCGACGATCAGGACGGGCCCGTCGGCGGCGAGGGCACGCATCGCGGACAGCACGGCCAGGCGCAGGGCGAGTCCGTCACGGCGCAGGTTGGACTCGCCGCGGCCGGTGAGCGCCGATTCCAGCGCGGTGCGCTGGGCGTCGGCCAGCCGGTCGGCCACGGAGTCGAATGCCAGTCCGAGAAGGTCGGCCAGGGCGAGGAACGGCAGATGGGATTCGGACTCGGTGGCCGAGCAGCGCAGCACGGTCCGTGCCGAGGCGCCGTATTCCGCGGCCAAAGCCCGCAGCAGGGTCGACTTTCCTATTCCGGCGGGCCCGTGCAGCAGGACACTGCCTGCCGAGGCGAGCTGCTCCCGGGCCGCGGAGTACGGTTCCTCCCGCCCGATGACCAGCTCGGGGCGGTGCCTGGGAGGCTCCTCGAAGTCCCGTCGCACGGTCACCGCTCCCCTCCGTGTGGCGTGTTCTGGCCAAATTCTAGGCAACGACGGCGGGAATTCGGGCGGGCAGCGCGGTGAGGGAGGCAACACCTGCCGGTATACGGAAATTCATCCGACCCGCAACTGAATGGCGCCGGGTCATGGCAGCAGCCCGGCGCGTCGGGCCGCCGCCACCGCCTCGCCCCGCGTGTGCGCCCCCAGCTTGCGCATGGCGGAGCGGAGGTAGGCCTTCACCGTCTCCGGACGCAGGTCCAGCCGGTCGGCGGTCACCGCGTTCGTCGCCCCGGCGGCCACGCAGGACAGCACGTCCAGCTCGCGGGGCGCCAGCCCCACCGCCGGCCGCCCCGTACCCGCGGTCAGCAGCCCGCACGCCACGAGCAGCTCCGCCCGCAGCACCGGGTCGGCGATACGCGGAGCCAGCGCGCGCAGCGCCGCGTGCGCCTCCCGGACCTGCTCCCACGCGCCGGGTGGCCCGCCGCGCTCCGCCGCCCGCGGAGCGGCCGCCGCCAGCAGCGCGCCCGCCTCCTCCCGCACCAGCAGCGCCTGCTCCACGTCCCGAGCCGCCGCGACCGCCTCACCGAGTGTGCGGTCACCCAGCGGCTGCGCCGTGCGCAGCGCCCCGTACAGCACCCCGCGCACCCGGCGCCGCACCACCACCGGCACCGCGAGCACGGACCGCAGCCCCTCCGCGGCCACCGGCACGTCGTACTCGTGGCTGATCCGCCGCGACGAGGAGTAGTCCGTCACCGCGCAGGGGCGCGCCAGCGCCACCGCCCGACCGCCCAGACCGGTCCCGGACGTCACCGCGAGCGCCCGCAGCGCCACGGTCGCGTTGCCGCTCAGCTCGCTGATCCGCATCTGCCGGCAGCCCGGATCCACCAGGCCGCCGAAGGCGACCGGCAGTCCGGTCGTGCGGCGCAGCCGCGCCAGCGCAGCGTGGATCTCCACCGTCCCCGTCGCCTCCGCCGTCACCTGTTCGCCCCTTCGCCGCACCCGATCCGCCCGCCCCACCCCCGTTCGGGGGTAGTGAGACCCGCATCACGGATTACACGATGGCACGGAGCCGCCCGGCAATGGCCAGGTACCGAGCGACCGGAAATACGGAGGACGGATGAGCACGGCGAGTGAGGACTTCCGCGGGGCGCGGGACTTCCTGCTGCGGCACCGCGAGGACTACGCCACGGCCTACGAGGGCTTCGACTGGCCCCGGCCCGAGCACTTCAACTGGGCGCTGGACTGGTTCGACACCATCGCGGACGGCAACGACCGCACCGCCCTGCACATCGTGGAGGAGGACGGCACCGAGACGCTGCTGTCCTTCGCCGAGCTGTCCGACCGCTCCGACCGGGTCGCGAACTGGCTGCGCGCCCGAGGGGTGGCCGCCGAGGACCGGGTGCTGGTGATGCTCGGCAACCAGGCCGAGCTGTGGGAGACGGCGCTGGCCGCGATGAAGCTGCGCGCCGTCGTCATCCCCGCCACCCCGCTGCTCGGCCCCGCCGACCTGCGCGACCGGGTCGACCGCGGCCGGGTGCGCCACGTGATCGCCCGGGCCGCGGACACCGCCAAGTTCGACGAGGTGCCGGGTCCCTACACCCGGATCGCCGTCGGTGGCGCGAGCGGGGACTGGCAGCCCTACGAGGAGGCCTACGCCGCCGAGCCAGGCTTCACCCCCGACGGCCCCACCCACGCCGACGACCCGCTGATGCTCTACTTCACCTCCGGCACCACCGCCCGCCCGAAGCTGGTCGAGCACACCCACACCTCGTACCCGGTCGGCCACCTGGCGACGATGTACTGGATCGGCCTGCGCCCCGGTGATGTCCACCTGAACATCTCCTCGCCGGGCTGGGCGAAGCACGCCTGGTCCAACCTGTTCGCGCCGTGGAACGCGGAGGCGACCGTCTTCATCCACAACTACACCCGCTTCGACGCGGCCCGGCTGATGGCGGCGATGGACCGCGCGGGCGTGACCACCTTCTGCGCCCCGCCAACCGTGTGGCGCATGCTCATCCAGGCCGACCTCACGCAGCTGGCCGTCCCGCCCCGCGAGGCGGTCGCGGCGGGCGAACCGCTCAACCCGGAGGTCATCGAGCAGGTGCGGCGCGCCTGGGGCGTCACCATCCGGGACGGCTTCGGCCAGACCGAGACCGCCGTGCAGGTGTCCAACAGCCCCGGCCAGCCGCTGAAGACCGGCTCCATGGGCCGGCCCAGCCCCGGCTACCGGGTGGAACTGCTCGATCCGGTGACCGGGGCGCCCGGCGCCGCCGAGGGCGAGATCGCGCTCGACCTGTCGGACCGGCCGGTCGGCCTGATGACCGGCTACCACGGCGACGCCGACCGCACCGCCGAGGCGATGGCCGGCGGCTACTACCGCACCGGCGACATCGGCTCCCGCGACGCCGACGGCTACCTGACGTACGTCGGCCGGGCCGACGACGTCTTCAAGGCCTCCGACTACAAGATCTCCCCGTTCGAGCTGGAGAGCGCGCTGCTGGAGCACGAGTCGGTCGCCGAGGCCGCCGTCGTGCCCGCGC
This sequence comes from Streptomyces sp. MS06, assembly GCF_047200655.1. Taxonomy (NCBI): domain Bacteria; kingdom Bacillati; phylum Actinomycetota; class Actinomycetes; order Kitasatosporales; family Streptomycetaceae; genus Streptomyces; species Streptomyces sp. MS06. The sequence continues at coordinate 43,422 of NZ_JBJZOJ010000019.1, read as the reverse complement.
CGGACGAGCTGCGCCTCGCCGTGCCGAAGGCGTATGTCGTCCTCGCCGAGGGCCACGCTCCCGGGCCGGACGCCGCCAAGGCGATCTTCGAGCACTCCCGGGAGGTCCTGGCGCCGTACAAGCGCATCCGCCGGCTGGAGTTCGGCGAGCTCCCGAAGACCGTCTCCGGCAAGATCCGCCGTATCGAGCTCCGCGAGGCGACGGCCCAGGGCTCCGCCGACGAGTACCGCGAGGAGGACTTCCGGTGAGCGCACCGCTGTCGTACAGCCACGGCACGAGCAGCACGACCCTGCTCGGCGACACCATCGGCGCCGACCTGGACCGGGCGGTGGCGGCCTGGCCGGACCGCGAGGCACTGGTCGACGTGGCCTCCGGGCGCCGCTGGACCTACGCCGCGTTCGCCGCGGACGTGGACCGGCTGGCGTGCGCCCTGCTGGCGAGCGGGGTCGCCAAGGGCGACCGGGTGGGCATCTGGGCGGTGAACTGCCCCGAGTGGGTGCTCGTCCAGTACGCCACCGCCCGCATCGGCGCCGTCATGGTGAACATCAACCCGGCCTACCGGACCCACGAGGTCGAGTACGTCCTCAACCAGTCCGGCGTCTCGGTGCTGTTCGCCTCGCTCAGCCACAAGACCAGCGACTACCGGGAGATGGTCGAGCAGGTCCGCGGCCGCTGCCCGCGGCTGCGCGAGACCGTCTACTTCGGCGACCCGGGCTGGGAGGCGCTGCTCGCCCGCGCGGCACCGGACGGGGCGCGGGACCTCGCCGCCCGGGCGAGTGAGCTGTCCTGCGACGACCCGATCAACATCCAGTACACCTCGGGCACGACGGGTTTCCCCAAGGGTGCCACCCTCTCCCACCACAACATCCTCAACAACGGCTACTTCGTGGGCGAGCTGGTCGCGTACACCGAGCAGGACCGGATCTGCATCCCGGTGCCCTTCTACCACTGCTTCGGCATGGTCATGGGCAACCTCGCGGCGACCTCGCACGGCGCCTGCATGGTCATCCCCGCGCCCTCGTTCGAGCCGGCGGCCACGCTGGCGGCGGTGCAGCAGGAGCGCTGCACCTCGCTGTACGGCGTGCCGACGATGTTCATCGCGGAGCTGAACCTGCCCGGGTTCGCGGAGTACGACCTGACGTCGCTGCGCACCGGCATCATGGCCGGCTCGCCGTGCCCGGTCGAGGTGATGAAGCGGGTGGTGGCCGAGATGCACATGGAGCAGGTCTCCATCTGCTACGGCATGACGGAGACCTCGCCGGTGTCGCTGCAGACCCGCACGGACGACGACCTGGAGCACCGCACCGGGACGGTCGGCCGGGTGCTGCCCCACATCGAGGTGAAGGTCGTCGACCCGGTGACCGGCACCACCTGCCCGCGCGGCACGGCGGGAGAGCTGTGCACCCGCGGCTACAGCGTGATGCTCGGCTACTGGGACGAGCCGGAGAAGACCGCGCAGGCCGTCGACGCCGGGCGCTGGATGCACACCGGGGACCTGGCGGTGATGCGCGAGGACGGGTACGTCGAGATCGTCGGCCGGATCAAGGACATGATCATCCGTGGCGGTGAGAACATCTACCCGCGTGAGGTCGAGGAGTTCCTCTACGGGCACCCCCGGATCCGGGACGTCCAGGTCGTGGGCGTGGCGCACGAGACGTACGGCGAGGAGGTCCTCGCCTGCGTCATCCCGCAGGACCCCGCCGATCCGCCCACGCTGGACGACGTGCGCGCCTTCTGCGAGGGCCGGCTGGCCCACTACAAGATCCCCAGCCGGCTGCAGGTCCTGGAGTCCTTCCCGATGACGGTGTCGGGCAAGGTCCGCAAGGTGGAACTGCGCGAGCGGTACGCGGACTGAACCCGCCGCACTCCACGGCGCCGGGCCCCGCAACGCGGGCCCGGCGCCACCTCACTCGCCCCGGCGGGGGGCCGGTGCGCGCCGCCGCGCGGCCGCTCAGCCGTTCCCCGGCGCCGCGAGTTCCCGTGCCGCGGCGTTGACCGGCCGCGGGACGCCCGACGGGGGCAGTACGAACAGGGGGACTCCCAGGAGGTCGGCGCGGGCCCGGGCGTCGCCCGCGTACCCGGACCGGGAGAAGTAGACGCAGTCCGCGGACTCCGTCATCGCGGTCAGCCACAGGCACTCCACGTCCCGCAGGGCGGCCGGGGGAGCCGCCGGATCCACCTGCGCCAGCACGCCCCGGGCCGCCAGACCGATGCCGCGCGGCGGTCGCCGGTGCGCGCGGCGGACGTCCCGGTACCCCAGCCAGCGCAGGTACAGCACGGTGGTGGTGACGGCGTCCCGTGCCGTGCGGATGGCCACCGGCCGGAACGCGGCACGCGGGACGGGCCCCGCCGGTCCCGCGTGTTCTTCCGGTCCTGGCGGTGCTCCGGGTTGCGACCGTCCCGCCCGTGCGTCCGGTCCCGCCGGTGTTGCGGGTTCCGACTCGCCCGCCGGCCTCCGCGGACCGGCGCGCCCCGTCCGTCCCGCCGGTGGCGCCGTTCCCGATCGGTCCACGGCCGCCGCCGGGCTCGCCGGTCCGGCCGCCGGGCCTGAGGGAGGCCGCCGCCGAGGGGTGGCCGTCGCCGTCCCGGCACCTTCGCGCGCCACCGGAATCCGCAGCAGCGTCCCGCAGGGGCATCCCAGTTCGGGCTGCGGCCACTGCTCCAGGCGTCCGCAGGCCCCGCACGGCACGGCCACCCACTGCTCCTCCCAGACCCGGTGCCGGACCGCCGAGGGCACCGCCCGCCGGTCCGGGGCCATCGCGACCCGGGCCCCGCAGGCGCACGGATAGGAGGGCGGGGTGTAGAGGCGCTCGCGCCGGCAGTCCGGGCAGCGCACCGGCACGCTCTCGGGCATGGTCCGCTCCCCACCGTGTGTCGCGTCGGGCCGCCGTCCTCATCGTCCTCCACGTGGGCGCCCCCTGTCCGTGTCTTGACGACCTTCGCACCGCCGCCTACATTGCTTCCAGATAGTAGAAACTTAATTCCGTATCGCGGAATGAGCGAACGGAAGCAGGACGAGGACCAGAGCTCACCGCGGGGCGCGACGGGGGAGCCGATCCGACAGCCGAAGCAGGAGAACTCCATGGCTCGTATGACCGCTGCCCGCGCGGCAGTCGAGATCCTCAGGCGCGAGGGCGTCACCCAGGCGTTCGGCGTCCCGGGGGCGGCGATCAACCCCTTCTACAAGGCGCTGAAGGAAGGGGGCGGAATCGACCACACCCTCGCCCGGCACGTGGAGGGCGCCTCGCACATGGCGGAGGGGTACACCCGCACCCACCCGGGCAACATCGGCCTGTGCATCGGCACCTCGGGCCCGGCCGGCACCGACATGATCACCGGCCTGTACTCGGCCATCGGGGACTCCGTCCCGATCCTCTGCATCACCGGCCAGGCCCCGACCGGCGTGATCCACAAGGAGGACTTCCAGGCCGTCGACATCGCCACGATCGCCAAGCCGGTGACCAAGATGGCCGTCACCGTCCTGGAGGCCGCGCAGGTCCCCGGCGTCTTCCAGCAGGCGTTCCACCTGATGCGGTCCGGCCGCCCCGGCCCGGTCCTGATCGACCTGCCCATCGACGTCCAGCAGACCGAGATCGAGTTCGACCCGGACACGTACCAGCCGCTGCCGGTCTACCGGCCGGCCGCCACCCGCGCCCAGATCGAGAAGGCCCTCTCCTACCTGCTCGCCGCCGAGCGGCCGGTCCTCGTCGCCGGCGGCGGCGTCATCAGCGCCGACGCCTGCGCCCTGCTGACCGAGTTCGCCGAGCTGACCCGCACCCCGGTCATCCCGACCCTGATGGGCTGGGGCGCCCTGCCCGACGACCACGAGCTGAACGCCGGCATGGTCGGCGTGCAGACCTCGCACCGCTACGGCAACGCCACCTTCCTGGAGTCCGACTTCGTCCTCGGTATCGGCAACCGCTGGGCCAACCGCCACACCGGCTACAAGCTGGACGTCTACCGGCGGGGCCGGAAGTTCGTCCACGTCGACATCGAGCCGACCCAGATCGGCAGGATCTTCCCGCCCGACTACGGCGTCGTCTCCGACGCCAGGGCCGCGCTGGAGCTGTTCGTGGAGGTCGCCGGGGAACTGAAGGCCGCCGGCCGGCTGCCCGACCGCGACGCCTGGGTCGCCTCGACGCAGGAGCGCAGGGCCACTCTGCAGCGCCGTACGCACTTCGACGACGTCCCGATGAAGCCGCAGCGCGTGTACGAGGAGATGAACCGGGCCTTCGGGCCCGAGACGCGGTACGTCAGCACCATCGGCCTCTCCCAGATCGCCGGCGCGCAGATGCTCCACGTCTACCGGCCGCGCCACTGGATCAACTGCGGTCAGGCCGGACCCCTCGGCTGGACCGTCCCGGCCGCCATCGGTGTCGCCAAGGCCGACCCGGACGCCCAGGTGGTCGCCCTGTCCGGGGACTACGACTTCCAGTTCCTGATCGAGGAGCTGGCGGCCGCCGCGCAGCACCGCATCCCCTACGTCCACGTCCTGGTGAACAATTCCTACCTCGGGCTGATCCGCCAGGCGCAGATCGGCCTGGACATCAACTTCCAGGTCAACCTGGAGTTCGAGAACGTCAACTCGCCGGAGATCGGCGTGTACGGCGTCGACCACGTCAAGGTCGCCGAGGGGCTCGGCTGCAAGGCGATCCGGGTCACCGAGCCGGACCGGCTCGGCGCCGCCTTCGAGGAGGCGAAGAAGCTCGCCGCCGAGTACCGGGTGCCGGTCGTCGTCGAGGCGATGCTGGAGCGGATCACCAACATCGCGATGAGCCGCACGATGGACATCAGCGATATCTCCGAGTTCGAGGAGCTGGCCACCGAGCCCGGCCACGCACCGACCGCGATCAGGCCACTGAAGGTCTGAGCCCCGCCCCGCACGGCCCCGCCACCGGCCCCCGCACCGGCGGCGGGGCCACGCGCGTTCACCCTGCTGGTGCTGGTGCTGGTGCGGAACACGGCGCAGGATCCGGCGCGCGGCGGAACTCCTCGCGGTGCGGTCCCGCCACCCCTGGGGGTGTGCGTTCGGAGAAGTGCGACAGTTCTCCGGAAACTGTCGCACTTCTCCGAACCCGTCGGCACCCGCGGTGCCTTCCCGCCGTGCCACTTCCCGCCGTGCCACCGCGGAGGCCGGTCGTGGTGGTGGCGCGCCGGGCGCGAGGCCCGGGCCGCCACGCCGACAGCGGTCCGGCCGCGGCCCCGCCCGCGCGGTCCGACCCGGCGACGGCGTGGCGGAGGTGGCCGGGGCGGCCGGGCGGGCCCTTGGGCGCACCGGGTCACGTGGCCGTCCGCCCGGCTTTTCAGCCCGCTCCGCCGCCGTGCTCGTGGTGTTCGGACAGCCCGGGCCAGTCGTCCGGGCCGCCGCCCTGCCAGTCGATGAGGGAGCTCGCCGCCACGTCCGTCACATAGTGGTCGGCCAGTCGCAGGATCTCGCTGACGTCGTCCACGTGCGTGGCGATCCCCAGAGTGCGGTCGCCCTCGGTGACCCGCCGGGAGCCGTCCAGGGCGGGTGGGTGCACCACGACGTGCGGGTGCTCCGTTGGATGTGCCATGCCTTCAGGTTCCTGCGGAGGAGGTGCCCGCGCACCCCGGAAGGGACCGCCGAGCCGACGCCCTCGCGGAGGCGGGGCGGGCGGGCCGCCGCGAGCGCCCCGGTGCGGGCCGACCTGTCGGGCTGCAGCACGAGCCCCGGCCGCCGGGACCCGACCCGAAAGCCGTCCGGACGGCAGTCCGGACGGTGTCAGCGCCGCTCCCGGCCATGGGGCAGGCCGTCCGGAAGACCCGCCTCGGGCGGTCGGCGGTGCGGGTCCGGCACTTCGAGGCGGTGGACCCACGGGTGATCCCCGTACGTTGCGAGGATGGCTTCGGCGAGCCAGATCCTCTGTGCCGGCCCGAGCATCGGCAGGACTGCGGTCAGGTCTGTCTCATCCTTGGACCGGGGGTTCTTGGCTTTGTAGTAGAGCTGGACCTCAGGGCGCAGATAGGGGATGCCGGCCGTGCCGATCGCGCCCAACTCCGCCACGGGGCGGTGCACGGCGGCGTCGCGGCGGGACACCCACAAGCCGTCCTGTGCTTCGTCCAGCATGATCTGGATGCGCCAGGGCCTGCCGGGCCCAGGGCGGCACCAGATGTCGTGGACGCCCGTGGGCAGGTACTCGCCGGGTAGCCAGGGGCGAAGTGTGCCGGGCGGATCAGCCGCCCACCACTCCCATCCGGCGAGCACGTGCTGGGCGGCGTGCTGGTCTTCGCGCAACAGCAGGACATCGATGTCGCCGTGCTCGCGGATCGCCTGTCCGACGGCGAGCTCGATGGCGTGGCCGCCCGCGATCCACCAGGTGCAGCGCGCACGTGAGAAGAGGCCGGCGACTTCAGGCAGTGGGGCGGGCTCCCACGCGGACGAGTCGGTCGTCATCCCGGGAGCGTAGCCGTTCGGCGGCAGGTCGGGTTCACCGAGAATCAATGCCGCGCCGGCTCGCCGGCGAATTCCGCTCTTCGGCCGGAGCCGTCGCGGCCCGGTGGCGGCCGTCCGACTCGCCCAACCGCGCCGGGCACCGGTCGAACAGGTGGAGACGATCAACGCGTTGCGGCGGTTCAGGGGCGCATGCCGGTGGCCGCGACTCAACCTTGGGTCGGTTCCGGTGAAGGGCTGGAGCGCCGGATGCGGAACCGTCCGCGTCCGGCGCTCGCCGGTGTCTGGCCGTCCGACGGCGCGAGGCTGGGCGCGACAGGACGTTCGCGCCGCCGGACGGAGTCCGTGTGCGGCTGGGACCGCGGCGGGGTGCGACGGCTCCGGAACGGTCCTCCCCTCAGGTCGAAGGAGGAGAGCCCGGGCCTTCACCACCGCACTGGCTCGCACGCCGCCGCGGTCCTCGTCCTGCCCGCCGGGCCGGCCGACCACCCCTCATCCGGGTCGGCCGACGACGGCGGGCGAAGCGTCCGTGACGTACTGACCTCCCGTCAGGTCACGGACGCGGCTCGGGGTCTCAGTCCTCGCGCAGGGCGCGAACCGCCTCCTCCACCCGCTTGCCGTACTCCGGGTCGGCGGCGTGGAAGTGGGCCAGGTTCTTCTCGATCACGTCGTCGCGGGAGACCTGGGACAGGCCCCCGGCGATGTTCGCGACCAGCCGGGACCGCTCCTCCGCCGACATCAGCCGGTAGAGCTCGCCCGCCTGGAAGAAGTCGTCGTCCTTGAGGTGCTGCGGGGCCTCGTGGGTGCCGGTCCAGCCGGTCACCGCGAGGGGTGCCGACAGCGGGCGGCCGGTCTCGGCCGGGCCGTCGTACGAGTTCGGCTCGTAGTTCCTGGCCTGGCGTCCCTGGGAGTTGCTCGCCATGAGGCCGTCGCGGCCGTAGTTCTCCGCGCCGCCGGGCACCGCCTTCGGGGCGTTGACGGCGAGCCGGGTGTGGTTGACGCCCAGACGGTAGCGGTGCGCGTCCGCGTAGGCGAACAGGCGGCCCTGGAGCATCTTGTCGGGGGAGGGGCCGATGCCGGGGACGAAGTTGTTCGGGGAGAACGCGGCCTGCTCGACCTCGGCGAAGACGTTGTCCGGGTTGCGGTCCAGCACCAGGCGGCCGACGCGCTTCAGCGGGTAGTCGCGGTGCGGCCAGACCTTGGTCAGGTCGAACGGGTTGAAGCGGTACTCCGCCGCCTCGGCGGCCGGCATGATCTGGACGTAGAGGGTCCAGGACGGGTGGACGCCGCGCTCGATGGCTTGGAGCAGGTCCGTCTGGTGCGAGTCGGCGTCCTTGCCTGCGGTCTCGGCGGCCTGCTCGCTGCTCAGGCTGCGGACACCCTGGTTCGTCTTGAAGTGGTACTTGACGAAGAAGGTCTCGCCCTCGCCGTTCGTCCACTGGTAGGTGTGCGAGCCGTAGCCGTTCATGTGGCGGTAGGAGGCCGGGATGCCGCGGTCGCCCATCAGCCAGGTCACCTGGTGGGTGGCCTCGGGGGCATGGGCCCAGAAGTCCCAGACGTTGTCCGGCTCCTGCTTGCCGGTGAACGGGTCGCGCTTCTGCGAGTGGATGAAGTCGGGGAACTTGATGGGGTCCTTGATGAAGAACACCGGGGTGTTGTTGCCGACGAGGTCGTAGTTGCCCTCCTCGGTGTAGAACTTCACCGCGAAGCCGCGCGGGTCGCGCACCGCGTCCGCACCGCCGAGGGAGTCCGCCACCGTGGAGAAGCGCAGGAACACCTCCGTGCGCTTGCCGACGGTGTTCAGGAAGTCGGCGTGCGTGAAGCCGGTGACGTCGTCGGTCACCTCGAAGTGGCCGTAGGCGCCGGAACCGCGGGCGTGCACGACGCGCTCCGGGATGCGCTCGCGGTTGAACCGGGCGAGCTTCTCCAGGAGGTGCTGGTCCTGGATCAGGAGCGGGCCGCCGACGCCGGCGGAGGCGGAATTCTGGTTGTCGGCGACCGGGGCGCCGGACTCGGTCGTGAGCACGCGCTTCGACATCGGGGACCTTCCGTACGAGGGGCAGCGGAAAACCATTTCCGCTTTGTGGAGCCTAGGGATGCGGCGATCTGGACGTCAACAGTTTGTTGAAGTGGATTCCGGGCGGCGCCGCCGCTTGGGCGCGACGGGACAGGTGTCGACGGAGGCGCCGCCCGGAGTGCGGGGGGCCGGGTCAGGCCTGGGCGCCGGAGAGGCGCTCCACGGCCCGCAGCAGGGCCGAGTGGTCCAGGCCGCCGTCGCCCTGGGCGCGCAGGGAGGCGACCAGTTGGGCGACCACGGCGCCGACCGGAAGGGCGGCGCCGACGTTGCGCGCGGCGTCGGTGACGATGCCCATGTCCTTGTGGTGCAGGTCGATGCGGAAGCCCGGCTTGAAGTCGCGGGCCAGGAAGTTGTCCTTCTTGCGGGTGAGGACGGTCGAGCCCGCCAGTCCGCCGTTGAGGACGTCCAGCGCGGCCCCGAGGTCCACGCCGGACTTCTCCAGGAAGACCACCGCCTCGGCGCAGGCCTGGATGTTCACCGCCACGATCAGCTGGTTGGCCGCCTTCACGGTCTGGCCCGAACCGTGCGGACCGCACAGCACGATGGTCTTCCCCAGCGCCTCGAAGAGCGGCTTCGCCTGCTCGAAGTCGTCCTGCCCGCCGCCGACCATGATGGACAGCACGGCCTCGACGGCGCCGGCCTCGCCGCCGGAGACCGGGGCGTCCAGCACGCGGATGCCCTTGCCCGCGGCGGCCGCGGCCAGGTCCACGGAGGTCTGGGGGGTGATCGAGGACATGTCGATCAGCAGGGCGCCGGACCGGGCGTTCTCCAGGATGCCGTCCGGGCCGTAGCAGACCGCCTCGACCTGCGGGGACGCCGGAACCATGGTGACGATCACATCGGCGTCGCGCACGGCGTCGGCTATCGAGGCCGCCGCGGTGCCGCCGGCGGCGGCCAGCCGGTCCAGCTTGTCCTGCTCCAGGGTGAAGCCGGTGACCTGGTAGCCCGCCTTGATCAGGTTCTCGGACATGGGGGAGCCCATGATGCCGAGGCCGATCCAGGCGACCGTCGGGAGTGCGGAAGCCGCGGGGGTGTTGCTCATGTCGGGGTGCCTCTCTGCGTACGGGGGCGTGCGGGTGGTCAGCGGGCGGCGCGGGCCTCGCGCGGCAGCCAGTCGAAGGCCTCGGCGCCGGTGCGGTCCCCGGGCTTGTACTCCAGGCCGACCCAGCCCTCGTAGCCGGCCTTCCGGAGCTGGTCGAGGAGGTCCTCCAGGGGGAGGGAGCCCGTCCCCGGCGCGCCGCGGCCGGGGTTGTCGGCGATCTGCACATGGCCGGTCCGCGCGGCGTACCGTTCGATGACCGCCGGCAGGTCCTCGCCGTTCATGGACAGGTGGTACAGGTCCATCAGGAACCGGGCGTTGCCGAGGCCGGTCGCCTCGTTGACCCTGTCGACGACGGCGATCCCGGCGGGAGCGGTCACCAGGGGGTAGCGCGGCGACTCCGGCTGGTTCAGGGTCTCGATCAGCAGGACCGCCCCGATCCGGTCCGCGGCGCGGGCCGCCAGGACCAGGTTCTCCAGGGCGAGCGCGTCCTGTTCGGCCGGGTCGGCCCCGTCGACCCGGTTGCCGTACAGGGCGTTGAGTGCCGTGCAGCCCAGCGACCGGGCGAACTCCGCCGCCACGTCGATGTTGGCGCGGAACCGCTCCGACTCCTCGCCGGGGACCGACAGGGCGCCGCGGTCCGGGCCCGGCAGTCGGCCGGCGTAGAAGTTCAGGCCCGTGAGCTGTACGCCCGCGTCCTCGATCGCGTGCCTCAGCGCGTCCAGTTCGGACTGCTCGGGGGTGGGCGAGTCGACCCAGGGCCACCACAGCTCGACCGCGGTGAAGCCGGCCGCGGCGGCGGCCGCGGGACGCTCCAGGAGCGGGAGTTCCGTGAAGAGGATCGACAGGTTGACGTTGAAGCGCTGGTCTGCGAATCCCATCGGGGCCGCGCTCCCTTCCCTGCTGGCGATTGGTCCGCCTCGGATGTTATTTCCGTATGACGGAATTTAGTTTCTGCTTAACGGAAGACTGCCTGCGGTGGGGGAGGGCTGTCAAGGCCGGACGGCAAAAAGCGCCGCCGGCCGGCCCGGCCCCCTCCGGACCCCGTGCCGCTCCACCACGGCGCCTGCCGCGGCGCCCGGCCCTGCGCCGAGCTGTGCGGGCGGTGTCCGGGGAGGCGTCCGTGCCCGTCGGTTAAGGTCTCCTGCAAGCGGCCGGGACGGTCCGGCCCCCGTCCGCGGGCCTGACGGAACGCGCGGGCGGAGCGGATGCCATGGGGGCACAGTGCGACTGAAAGTGGAGTTCACCACCGAGCCCTTCGACCTCGAGGAGGCGCCCGCCCACGCGGTCGTCGCCCGCGAGGTCATCGAGGCGGCCGAACTGGACACGGTGGACGTGGGCCCGTTCGGCAACAGCGCCGAGGGCGGTGCGGACGCCGTGCTGGCGGCCGTGGACGCGCTGCTGCGCAGCACCCTTCGGGCCGGTGCCACCCGGATCTCGCTCCAGGTCAGCGTGGCGGGGGAGGGACGGTGACCGCCCACGCCGACGAGCCCTTCGTCACGGCCGTGAAACCGCTGGTCGACGCCATGGGCGCGGAGCTGGTCCCACCCGACGAGGCCGGCCCCGACGACGTCGTGCTCGCCTGGGAGGGTGCCGACGTGGTCGCCGTACGCCTGCCCCAGCTCGCCGACTCCCTGGACCACATCCTGGCCGCGATGGAGCGCAGGAAGGGCAGGCCCCTGGCCGACCTCGACCGCAAGTCCAAGCAGGAGGTCGTACGCACCCTGGAGGCGCGCGGCGCCTTCTCCGTGCGGCACGGCGTGGAGACCGTGGCGAGCGCGCTCGGCGTGAGCCGCTTCACCGTCTACAACTACCTCAACCGCGAGAAGAGCACCTGAACCGCCGGGCGTCCGCTCCGGTGGGGACACTCCCGCGCCGGGTTCCGCGGGCGCCTGTTCCGGCAGGTCCACGGGATCCCGCCCCGGGATGCGGGCCCGCGGGGCACCCCCGGTGCACGGCCGCCGTCCGGCATCCGGGTGGCGTGATTCGGCATCCGGGGTTTTGTTACCCCGAATTTTCAACAAACTGTTGACCGTCGCTCGTGGAGAGCGTTAGCTATCGGCAGCCCGTTCAGCACGACGGCCGTTCGCGGCCACGGAGGCTCCCGTGACGTCGACTTCCACGCCCCCGGGCCTGGCCCGCTTCAACAACCTCCCGGCGGACGCGGCACGGTCCGCGCTGCTGGAGGCCTGCGCGGCCACGGCGTGGGCCGACCGGCTCCTCGCCGCTCGCCCCTACGCCGGCCCGGACGATCTCTACGCCGCGGGCGACGCCGCCATGGCCGAGCTGACCGCCGCGGACCTGGCGGAGGCGATGGCCGGACACCCGCCGATCGGCCGCCCCAAGCCGGGAGACCCGGCGTCCGCGAGGGAGCAGCGCGGCATGGCCGGCGCCTCCGAGGAGCTGAAGGCGGAGATGCTCGAACTCAACCTGGCCTACCAGGAGAAGTTCGGCCACGTCTTCCTCATCTGCGCCACCGGCCGGACCGGCGAGCAGATGCGCGACGCGGTCAGGGAGCGGATCGGGAACTCGCCGGAGCAGGAGCGGGAGATCGTCCGCGCCGAGCTGGGCAGGATCAACCGAATCCGACTCGCACGACTCGTCGAAGAGGACGCCTGATGAGCACGAGCACCACCGCCTCCGTGTCCACGCACATCCTGGACACGTCCGTCGGCCGCCCCGCCGGGGGCGTCGCCGTCCACCTGGCCGCCCGCACCGGGCGCGAGGCGGACTGGCAGGCGCTCGGCGGGTCCGCGACCGACGCGGACGGGCGGTGCAAGGACCTCCCGGCGCTGCCGGAGGGGACCACCCACGTACGGCTCGACTTCGCGGTGGAGCCGTACTTCGACAAGAAGCAAGCCGATGCGCAGCAGGACGCCCCCGCGAACCGGGACAGCGGCGCGCAGTCCGTGTTCTTCCCGGAGGTGGCGATCACGTTCGCCGTCGTCCCCGGGGAGCACTACCACGTGCCGCTGCTGCTCAACCCGTTCGGCTACTCCGTTTACCGAGGGAGCTAGCAGACACATGGCAGACAATTCCCGCCCCGCCCGCCCGACGATCCTGGGCCAGAACCAGTACGGCAAGGCCGAGAACCGGGTCGTGAAGATCACGCGGGACGGCGCCACCCACCACATCAAGGACCTGAACGTCTCGGTCGCCCTGTCCGGCGACATGGACGACGTCCACTACTCCGGTTCCAACGCGCACGTCCTGCCCACCGACACCACCAAGAACACGGTGTTCGCCAAGGCCCGGGAACACGGCATCGAGTCGGCCGAGCAGTTCGGCATCCATCTCGCCCGCCACTTCGTGACCTCGCAGGAGGTGATCCACCGGGCCCGGATCCGCATCGAGGAGTACGCCTGGGACCGGATCGAGACCTCCGACGCCAACTCCCGGTTCATCGGGGCCGACGAGGTCAAGCACTCCTTCGTCCGCACCGGGCAGGAGACCCGCCTGACGCAGGTCACCTACGACGGCGAGAAGTGGGAGGTCGTCTCCGGCCTCAAGGACCTGACGGTCATGAACTCGACCAACTCGGAGTTCTGGGGCTACATCAAGGACAGGTACACCACGCTCCAGGAGGCCCACGACCGCATCCTGGCCACCTCGGTGGCCGCCTGGTGGCGGTTCAACTGGACCGACGACGAGCAGAAGACGCCCCACTGGGACAAGTCCTACGCCCAGGTGAAGAAGCACATGCTGCAGGCCTTCGCGGAGACCTACTCCCTGTCGCTGCAGCAGACGCTGTACCAGATGGGCTCGCGCATCATCAACAACCGCAGCGAGATCGACGAGGTGCGGTTCTCCCTCCCGAACAAGCACCACTTCCTGGTGGACCTGGAGCCGTTCGGGCTGAAGAACGACAACGAGGTGTACTACGCCGCCGACCGCCCCTACGGCCTGATCGAGGGCACCGTCCTGCGGGAGGGCTGCGAGCCGCGGATCCCCGTGGACCTCACCAACCTCTGATCCACCTCCTTCTCGGCACCCGTGGCCGGGGTACGCGCGTCCCCGGCCACGGCACTCAAAACTCCCGGGTCCTGCCGTGCCCTCCCCCCTTCAGTCCACTGAGCGAAAAGGACGAACCATGGCAGCAGCGCAGCGCATCGTCATCGAGAACTGCGCCATCGCGACGGTCGACGCCGACGACACCGAGTACGCCCGCGGGCACGTCGTCATCGCCGGCAACCGCATCGAGTCGCTCGGCGCGGGCGAGGCCCCGAAGGACCTGGAGAACGTCGCCCGGCGCATCGACGCCTCCGGCCACCTGGCGACCCCGGGCCTGGTCAACACCCACCACCACTTCTACCAGTGGATCACCCGGGGCCTGGCCACGGACCACAACCTGTTCGACTGGCTCGTCGCGCTCTACCCCACCTGGGCGCGCATCGACGAGCCCATGGTGTACGCGGCGGCCCAGGGCTCCCTGGCGATGATGGCCCGCGGCGGCGTGACCACCGCCATGGACCACCACTACGTCTACCCGCACGGCGCCGGCGACCTGTCCGGCGCGATCATCCGCGCCGCCCGCGAGACGGGGGTCCGCTTCACGCTGGCCCGCGGCTCCATGGACCGCAGCGAGAAGGACGGCGGCCTGCCGCCGGACTTCGCCGTGGAGACCCTCGAGGACGCGCTGGCCGCCACCGAGGCCACCGTCCGCGAGCACCACGACGCCTCCTCCGACGCCATGACGCAGGTCGCCGTCGCCCCCTGCTCGCCGTTCTCGGTCTCCACCGAACTCCTCAGGCAGGGAGCAGAACTCGCCCGCCGGCTGGGAGTGCGTCTGCACACCCACGGCTCGGAAACGGTGGAGGAGGAGAAGTTCTGCCACGAGCTGTTCGGCATGGGCCCGACCGACTACTTCGAGTCCACCGGCTGGCTCGGTGAGGACGTCTGGATGGCGCACTGCGTCCACATGACCGACTCCGACATCGCCGCCTTCGCCCGCACCCGGACCGGCGTCGCCCACTGCCCCTCCTCCAACGCCCGCCTCGCGGCCGGCATCGCCCGGGTCCCCGACATGCTGAAAGCGGGCGTACCCGTCGGCCTCGGAGTCGACGGCACCGCCTCGAACGAGTCCGGCGAACTCCACACCGAGCTGCGCAACGCGCTGCTCATCAACCGCCTCGGCCCGCACCGCGAGGCGGCACTGACCGCCCGCCAGGCCCTCCGCCTGGGCACCCACGGGGGCGCGCAGGTCCTGGGCCGGGCCGCCGACACCGGCTCCCTGGAGCCCGGCAAGCTGGCCGACCTGGTCCTGTGGAGGCTCGACACCCTCGCCCACGCCTCCATCGCCGACCCGGTGGCCGCGCTGGTCCTCGGCGCGGCCGCCCCGGTCACCGCCTCGTTCGTGAACGGCCGCCAGATCGTGGAGGACGGCCGGCTGCTCACCGTCGACGAGGACGCCGTCGCCCGGTCCACCCGGGCGGAGGCCCAGCGCCTGGCGCGGATCGCCGCCCAGGGCTGACACCACCGCAGGACCCCGGCCGGGAGGGACGGCTCCCGGCCGGCAGCCGTGGACCCGAGCGGGGTCCATGGCGGCCGTCTCCGGGGTGCGCGCACGCGCGCGCCCCGGAACGGTCCCGTCAACCCGGCGGGCCCTCCGCACCCCTCGACCGGTTCGAGCGGGAGGCACCCCTCATGCCCGCGTGCACCACCTCCCTGAACCCGTGTCAGAGCCGATGCGTCAACCGACCGGAGGAGCTGCCGTGTCCGCCCACCCCACAGACGAGCCGAACCCAGCCGGCACGTCCCGCCCCGCCGACGGGTCCCCGTCCGTCGACGCCGCCCCGTCCGTCGACGCGATCCACCCCGTCGACCGGAAACTCCCGGCCGGCAGGATGGCCACGACCGGCCTGCAGCACGTGGCCGCCATGTACGCCGGGGTCGTCGCCCCGCCGCTGATCGTCGGCGCCGCCATCGGCCTGTCCGCCGCGGACCTCACCTTCCTCACCGGCGCCTGCCTGTTCACCGCCGGTCTCGCCACCTTCCTGCAGACGCTCGGCATCTGGAAGATCGGCGCCCGGCTCCCCTTCGTCAACGGCGTCACCTTCGCCGGGGTCGCCCCCATGACCGCGGTCGTCGCCTCCACCGGGGACAAGCACGACGCGCTGCCGATCATCTACGGCGCGGTGATCGTCGCCGGCCTGCTCGGTTTCGTCGCGGCACCCTTCTTCAGCAAGGCGGTCCGCTACTTCCCGCCCGTCGTCACCGGCTCGGTCATCACCCTGATCGGTGTCTCCCTGCTCCCCGTGGCCTTCGGCTGGGCGCAGGGCCCGGACCCGTCGGCCGGCGACTACGGATCGTCGACGTATCTCACGCTGGCCGCCGTCACGCTCGTCATCGTGCTGCTCCTGCGCCGTTTCACCAGCGGGTTCGTCAAGCAGATCGCGGTGCTGCTCGGGCTGGTCGCGGGCACGCTCATCGCGATACCGCTCGGCGTGACCGACTTCGGCCCGGTCGCGGACGCCGCCCCGGTCGGCTTCCCCACCCCGTTCCACTTCGGTGCCCCCCAGTTCCACATCGCCGCGGTCCTCTCGATGTGCGTGGTGATGGTGGTGTCGATGACCGAGTCGACCGCGGACATGCTGGCCCTCGGCGAGATCGTCGGCCGTCCGTCGGACGAGAAGGTCATCGCCGCCGGTCTGCGCGCCGACACCCTCGGCTCGGCACTCAGCCCGCTGTTCAACGGCTTCATGTGCAGTGCCTTCGCTCAGAACATCGGCCTGGTCGCGATGACCCGGATCCGCAGCCGGTACGTGGTCGCCACCGGCGGTGCCTTCCTGCTGCTGATGGGGCTGTGCCCGATGGCGGCCGCACTGATCGCCGTCGTCCCGCGTCCGGTGCTCGGCGGCGCCGGCGTGGTGCTCTTCGGCTCGGTGGCGGCGAGCGGCATCCAGACCCTGGTCCGCGCCGGGCTGGACCGCGACAACAACGTGCTGATCGTCGCGGTCTCCCTCGCCGTCGGGATCATTCCCGTCTCGGCACCGGGCTTCTACCACTCCTTCCCGGAGACCGCGAGGATCGTCCTGGACTCGGGTATCTCCATGGGCTGCTTGACCGCGGTCGTCCTCAACCTGGTCTTCAACCACCTCGGCCGCAGCCGCGGCGAGGCGCAGGACGTCACCCATCCGATGGAGTCCGGCGAGGAGATCGCCGCCGTGCACTGAGCATCCGGCGGAACGGCCGCACCGCACGACGGGCCGGACCGCACGACGGGCGGAACGGAGCGTACGACCGGCGGGCACCGCGGAAGGCACGGTGTCCGCCGGTCCTGTGCGCCCGCCCGGTCCTGTGCGCCCGCCCGGTCCCGTGTGCCCGCCGGTCCCGTCTGCCGGGCTCCGGCGTGCCCGCCGGTGGCGCGGCTAGGGCGGCGGGGCCTGGAGCGGCGCGGGGTCCGCGGACGTCCGGGCACCGTGCGCGCCGCCCGCCGCGCTCCGCGGGCCCACCGTGAGGACCAGCTTGCCCTGTACGCGGCCGGTCTCCAGGGCAATGTGCGCCTCGGCCGCGTCGGCGAGCGGGTAGGAGGCCTCCACGTACGGGCGGACGGCCCCGGTGTCCGCGAGTTCCGCGATGCGTTCCAGGGAGGCGTAGTCGGGCTCGACGGAGATCACGGCGAAGCGCACCCCGCGCTTCTCGGCGGCCGCCCGGAGCGCGTCGCCGTCCTCCAGGATGCTGATCAGGACGCCTCCGGGACGCAGCACGCCGAGCGAGCGCTCGCCCTGCTCGGTCGAGTCGAACACGATGTCCATGTCCCGGACGGCGTCCGTGAAGTCGACGGTGCGGTAGTCGATCAGCTCGTCGGCGCCCAGACCGCGCAGGAAGGCGTGGCGCGAGGGGCTCGCCAGCGCGGTGACCCGGGCGCCGTGCGCCTTGGCGATCTGGACGGCGAGGTGCCCCACGCCGCCCGCCGCGCGGTGGATCAGCACGCGGTCGCCGGCCTTGACCCGCGCGATGTCCACCAGACCCTGCCAGGCGGTCAGCGAGGCGAGCGGCAGGGCGGCCGCGTGCACGTGGTCCAGGGAGGCCGGCTTGCGCGCGAGCTGCCGGGAGGGCGCGGCCACGTACTCGGCGTAGGCGGTCGCCGCGCGCGGGAAGAACGGCATGCCGTACACCTCCTCGCCGACCGCGTAACGTGCGCCGGGCCCGGCCTCCTCGACGACGCCGGACAGGTCCCAGCCCACTCCGAACGGCGGCTCGCCCAGCAACGGGTACTCGCCCGACCTGACCGCCGCGTCCACCGGGTTCACCCCGCAGGCGTGCACCCGCACCAGGACCTCCCCGGGCAGCGGCCGCGGCCGGTCGGTCCAGGCGACCTCCAGCACCTCCGGTCCGCCGAACCTGTTCTGCACGATCGCCTGCATCAGCACGAGCCGCCTCCCCGCCGGGCACTGCCGCATCCGTCCGCGCTGATCATCGCAGCCCGTTCACAGCCCGAAGAGGGCGGGGTCGTCCGCCAGCGCCCGGAAGCGCTCACCCGGGTCCGCCACCAGACGGCGTTCCGCGAGGTCCATCAGGCCGCCGAGGCCGGTGATCTCGGCCGCCAGTGTGCCGTCCGTCTTGCGGACCTCCTGCTCGATCCGGAAGGTCTTTCCGGCGCCCCACACGAAGACGCAGGTCACGTCCACCTCCTCGCCGGCGAGGAGTTCGCGCCGGTAGCGGACCGTGGTCTCCAGGGCGACCGGCCCGACGCCCGTGGAGACCAGACCGGCCTGGCTGATGCCGGCGGCCTGCAGCAGCGACCAGCGGGCGTGCTCCGCGTAGTTGAGGTACACGCTCTGGTTGAGGTGGCCCTGCACGTCGGTCTCGTATCCGCGGACGGTGATCCGAACGGAGAACGGCTCGCTCACGGCTTTCCCTTACCTGTCGACGCGGCAGATCGGTGTCTGGTCAACCGATCTTGTCATGCCCCTCATGCGCGGCGCGGGGAAGCCAGCAGATAGCGGCTTCGGCTGCGGGGGTCGGTGTGCGCGCCGACCTGCCAGCCCGCCGCGGTGAGCACGGCCGCGCAGGCCTCGAGGGCGGCGCCGTCCGGCGCGTGCACGGCCACCGCTTCCGGCTGCGGGGTCGCGCGCACCCGGTAGCCCTCGCCTCCGTCGCCTGCCGGTCGTTGCCCGGCGGCCTCCAGGGCGAGCGCGGCGGCCGGTACCAGATGGGCGCGTTCCCAGTCGCAGGGCCGCTCGGTGGCGCCGTCCCGGTTGGTCATCCGGCGCAGCTCCAGCAGCCCCTGCCAGGCGCTGTGCACCTCGCGGGCCCGGACCGCGGGGGGCGGCCCGGGGCCGTCCTCACCGCCGGCGCGCGCGCTGAACACGGCGCCGGCCGGCTGCGGCGGCGGGGCCTCCGCCGACCCGTCCGCTGGCGCCTCCGCCGGCCCGTCCGGCGCCGCCTCCCGTATCCGGTGCCCGGCCGGCGTCAGGAAGTGCGCGTGCGGCGGGCGCGGATGACGGAACGCCAGCCCGCGCCCGACCAGGGCCGCGAGCTGGGCCTCGGTGCCCCGCAGCCGCCCGGTGACCGGGTCGGCCGCGTCGATCACCCGCCGCTGCGCGGCGGTCGGAGGTCGTGCCACGGTGTGCTCCCCTCCCCGCGCCGGGGCCCTGTGCCCCCATCGCCTCGCAGGCTACGCGGGGGGTCTGACATTCCACGCGGCGACCACCGGCCGTCCGTGCTCGGTGCCCAGCCGGCACAGCGTTCCGGTGGCGAGCTGGAAGTGGGCGCCGCCGGAGGGCGGCAGTCCCAGCCAGCGCGAGGTCAGCACCCGCAGGAAGTGCCCGTGGGCGACGAGCACCACGCACCCCTCGGTGTTGGCGAGCGCCGCGTCCGCCTTCGCCAGCATCCGGTCGGCCCGCAGCCCGACCTGCTCAGGGCTCTCGCCGGGATGCTCGGGCGGCCCCGGGGCCACCCCGTCGGTGAACAGGAACCAGCCGGGCTGCTCCCGCTGGATCTCGACGGTCGTCACCCCCTCGTAGCCGCCGTAGTCCCACTCCCGCAGATCGCTGTCCACCCGGACGTCGTGCAGTCCGATCAGCTCGGCGGTCTCCCGCGCCCGCTGCAGCGGGCTGACGAAGGCGGCGCCGATCCGGTGGGACCGGATGAGGGGGACGAGCTGCCGCGCCTCGTCCCGCCCGCGCTCGGTCAGCGGCACGTCCGTCGAACCGGTGTGCCGCCCCGACCGCGACCACTCGGTCTCGCCGTGCCGCACCAGAAAGAGATCACTCACGCCCCCAGGCTACGGCGGGGTGGGGCGGTTCGGCCGGTCGGGCCGCGGCGCGCGGGCGGAGCGTGCCGGGCGGCGTCCGCGCCGCAGCCCGGCACGCTCCGTGCGGCGTCCCGCCGTCGCACGGGCGCCGCGGGCTTCCCTGCCGGGGCGGGCTGCTCGCCGCGGGCCCTACTGGCGGTACCCGGCGAGGAACCGCCCGATCCGCCCGATGGCGGCCTCCAGGTCGTCCGCGTGCGGCAGGGTGAGGATCCGGAAGTGGTCGGGCGTCGGCCAGTTGAAGCCGGTGCCCTGGACGACCTGGATCTTCTCCCGCAGCAGCAGGTCGAGGACGAACTTCTCGTCGTCGTGAATCGGGTACACCCGCGGGTCCAGGCGCGGGAAGGCGTACAGCGCGCCCTGCGGCCGTACGCAGGACACCCCGGGGATCTCGTTGAGCTTCTCCCAGGCCACGTCCCGCTGCCGGCGGAGCCGCCCGCCCGGCGCGGTCAGTTCGTGCACGGACTGGCGGCCGCCGAGGGCGGCCTGGATGGCGTACTGGGCGGGCGCGTTGGGGCACAGGCGCATGGAGGCCAGAATGGTCAGGCCCTCCAGGTAGTCGCGCGCGTGCTGCGTCGGGCCGGTCACCACCAGCCAGCCGGAGCGGAAGCCCGCCACCCGGTAGGTCTTCGACAGGCCGCAGAAGGTGAGGACCACCAGGTCGGGGGCGAGGGCGGCGGCCGAGTGGTGCTCCGCGCCGTCGTAGAGGATCCGGTCGTAGATCTCGTCGGCGAGGACCATCAGCCCGTGCCGGCGGGCCAGGGCGAGGATGCCTTCGAGGACCTCTCGCGGATAGACGGCGCCGGTGGGGTTGTTGGGGTTGATGATCACCACGGCCTTGGTCCGGTCGGTGATCTTCGACGCCATGTCGGCGAGGTCGGGGTACCAGTCCGCCTGCTCGTCGCACAGGTAGTGGACCGCCCTGCCGCCCGCGAGGGTGGTGGCCGCCGTCCAGAGGGGGAAGTCCGGTGCGGGAACGAGGATCTCGTCGCCGTCCTCCACCAGCGCCTGGACGGCCATCGAGACGAGTTCGCTCACGCCGTTGCCGAGGAAGACGTCCTCCACGCCGACCTCCAGGCCCAGGTCCTGGTAGCGCTGCGCGACCGCGCGGCGGGCGGAGAGGACGCCGCGCGAGTCGGTGTAGCCGTGCGCCTGCGGCAGCATGCGGATCATGTCCTGGACGATCTCCTCCGGCGCCTCGAAGCCGAAGAGGGCCGGGTTGCCCGTGTTGAGCCGCAGGACGCTGTGTCCCGCCTCCTCCAGGGCGTCGGCGTGCTCGATGACCGGGCCGCGGATCTCGTAGCAGACCTCGCTGAGCTTGTTCGACTGCCGGAACTCCATGCGCCGCTTCCCCTCCGCTGTCGGGTGTTGCTTGGTTTTACCAAGTTCCAGCTTGGAAAGTCCAACGACTTGCATAGACTGCGGTTCATGCCACCTCGCCGAAGCTACGACCAGTACTGCTCCGCCGCCCGCGCCCTCGACGTGGTCGGCGACCGCTGGACCCTGCTGATCGTCCGGGAGCTGCTCGCCGGGCCGCGCCGCTACACCGACCTGCACGCCGACCTGCCGGGCGTGAGCACCGACGTACTGGCCTCCCGGCTGAGGGACATGGAGCGCGACGGGCTGGCCGCGCGGCGCCGGCTGCCCCCGCCCGGCGCCGCATACGTGTACGAACCGACCGACCGGGGGCGGGAGCTGCTGCCCGTGCTGCAGGCGCTGGGCGCCTGGGGGCAGCCCGAGCTGGGGGAGCGCCGGCCCACCGACGCGGTGCGCGCGCACTGGTACGCGCTGCCGCTGCTGCGCGGGCTCGAGGGCCGGGGCGGGGGACTGGTCGAGGTCCGGGTGGACGAGGGCCGGTTCCACCTGCACGTCGACGCCGACGGCGGTCCGGTGTACGGGGACGGGCCCGCACCGGAGGAGCCGGACGCCCGGCTGACCCTGGACGCCGCCACCTGCGCGGCGGTGGGCCGGGGAGAGGTGAGCGTGGCCCGCGCCGTCCGGGACGGGCGCATCACCGTCACCGGCGACGGCGCCCTCGCCGGCGCACTGCGGCAGGCATGAGAAGGGCCCGCCGCCCGAAGGGGGCGGCGGGCCCGGAACGGCTTCGGGTCAGACGCCCGGCGGGACCCGCCGCGGCCGGCCGTCCCCGCGGGTCAGCGCGTACCCGCCGATGCCGGCCAGCGCGGCCAGCACGGCGCCGATGCCCGTCCACACCCAGCGGTCGGACCACCAGCCCGACGACCAGCCGCCGTCCGGCTCGATACCCGACAGGACGGCCGGCCCCGCCGAGTCGTCCTTCCCGTCCTCCTGCGCCTGCGCCTTGACGGCGACGCCCGGTACCAGCGGCTCGGCCAGCGACCCGTCCACCGCCGCCGCGCCCCCGATGTGCTTGGACTCCACCCGCACCTCGGCGGCGACCGGCTGCCCCAGGTCGGCCGTCTGCATCCGCAGCGCCGTGAGCCGCACGTAGTAGGTGCCCGGCAGCGGATCGTCGGCCCACGGCTCCGACCAGGAGCGCACGGTCCGCAGGACGCAGGCCAGCTCCACCGAGCCGGTGCCCGGTCCGGCGGTCCGGGTCTGCGCCCCGTACTGGCAGGCCTGACGGCGCCGCAGACCGTCGTACACGTCGACCTGCCAGGTCTGCGCCGCGTGCGGCTGCGGCAGCTTCACCGTCGCCCGCACCGTGGGCCGCTGCCCCGAGTCGGCCGCGAACGACCAGTACAGGTAGTCGCCGGTGGAGGCGTCGGCCGTGGCCGTCCGCCCCTGGTCGATCTCCGTCGCCGTACGGAACGACGTGCCCGCCGAGGTCGGCGCCGAGCCGCTGCCGGAGGGGCTGCCGGAGGGGCTCGGGGAAGGTGTCGTGTCCGCCGCGGCGGGACCCGCCGCCAGCCCGAGCAGCAGCAGGGCCGCGCCCCACACCCGTGTGATCCGCATCAGTTCGTCCTCCAGACCGCGACCCGCCAGCGCGACAGCCAGCCCCACACCAGACCCGCGAGGAAGCCGACCAGCACCAGCACCCCCAGCAGCCACCAGCCCCGGCCGAGACCGAACGCGGCCACGTCGTGGGCCTGCGACGGGGCGTCCACGACGTCCACGGTCAGCTCCACCGGCATGCCCGGCGTGGTCTTCACCCCGTCGGCCGCCGCGAAGGAGTTCGTCAGCTGCAGGCACACCGTCTCGGCCGGTGCACCGTCATCGCCGCGGTCCGCCTTCGGGTAGCGCAGACCGGTCGAGATGACGTCGGTGCGCCCGCGGCCGGCCGCCTCGCCGCGCACTATCTCCCGGCCGTGCGTGGTGACCGCCCGCAGCAGGACGCCGTAGTCCGGACGCATCGTGCGGTCCGCCGCCACGCTCACCGAGGCGCGGAGCTCCTGCCCGGGCTCCACGTCCACCCGGTACCAGCGCTGCGTGCCGAACCCCTCGTGGTCCGTGTACAGCCCCGACTTCAGTGTCGGTGCCTTCGTGCACGACGCGCCGCCCTCGGTGGCCACCGGGGTCACCACCGGATCGGCCGCCCGGTCCACCAACTGGTTCACCTTGTCGGTGAGTTCGTCGGTGTGCTGCACCGAGGTGTAGGTGCCGCCGGTCGCCTCGGCGATGCAGCTGAGCTGCGCCCGCATCTTGGTGTTCGGGACGAGCCCGAGGGTGTCGATGGTCATGCCGATGCCCTGGGCGGCGATCTCCCGGGCCACCTCGCAGGGGTCGAGCGGCGGGCAGGTGTCCTCGCCGTCGCTGATCAGCACGATCCGCTTGGACCCCTCGCCGCCGGCCAGGTCCTCGGCAGCCTTCCGCAGGGCCGGGCCGATCGGCGTCCAGCCGGTCGGGGTCAGTGTGGCCACCGCCGTCTTCGCCTCGGTGCGGTCCAGTGGACCGACCGGGTAGAGCTGGGCGGTGTCCTTGCAGCCCTTCGCACGGTCGTCGCCGGGGTACTCGGCGCCCAGGGTGCGGATGCCCAGCCGGACCTCGTCGGGGGTGGCGTCCAGTACCTCGTTGAACGCCTGCTTCGCCGCGGCCATGCGCGACTTGCCGTCGATGTCGCTGGTCCGCATGGATCCGCTGACGTCGATCACGAGATCGACCTTCGGCGCGTTGGCGGTGGTCTCGTCGGCGGCCGCGGCGCCCGGGAACGCGAGTCCCGCCGCGAGCACGGCGAGCAAGGCGCACAGCCCTGCCGCCAGCCGTTGTCTTCTGATCATCGGCGGATCCTATTGATCAGACGGCCTCCGCTTCAAAACGGCGACCGGCGGCCACCTCTGAGGCACGCTCAGTTTCCGGGCACGGCACATGGCCGACCGTCAACCGGCGCGGCGCGGGGCGGGAGGAACGGCGAGGGCAACGCCGTCCACAGGTCCCCCCGGCGTCCCGGCGACAACCGCATCAGCGTCAGCGCCTTCACTGGCAGCGGCTCCCCGCGCAGCGACGCCAGGTCCGGTCCGGGCGGCAGATCCCCGGCGACCTCCGCCAGCGCCGCACGCAGCACGGGACCCGAACCGGCCGCCGCCGCCAGCGCACCCCCCACCAGTGAGCCGAACAACTTCCGACGCAGCGCGGCCACATCGTCCGTGAGGATCCGCAGGGACAGCTCCGGCAGTGCGATGCCGTGCCGGGCGAGCCGCGACGGGCTGACCCGGATGTCTCCCAGGTCCCGGTAGACCAACCGCCGCGGGGTACCCGAAGGCCCCAGCACCACCAGCAGGTTCTGCCCGTGCGCCTCCAGCGCCACGCCCAGCTCCAGCAGCCGCAGCCCGACGGTGAGCGCCAGGCGGGCGAAGCCGCCCAGCCAGCCCGGCGAACCGGGCAGTCCCGTGGCGGCCAGCGCGGCCACCGGGACGACGTGCTCGCCGCGGCCCGCGTACCGCTGCGGGGGCTCCCGCACCAGCGCCGCGAGATCGGGGGAGTGCGCGGTGACCGCACCCAGGGTGCGCGTCACCTGCAGCAGCCCCCCGGTGCGTTCCGAGACGACCTGCCCGAACGCCGACAGCGCGGCCGACATCCGCACCGAACCCGTCGAGATGTCCCGCACCGACGACGTCAGCCTCGCACTGAGCGCGGTCTTCACATGCGGTCCGCCGGGCACGGCGAGAGTGCGCAGCGACATCAGCGGATGCGCGGACAGCCGGTCGCCGCCCGCCCGCCCGAGCACGTGCTCCGCCTGCCAGGGATGCACCGGCACCAGCAGGCGGCCGGTCTCGCGCAGCTCGTCCGGCCAGCCGCCCGAGACCAGGCACTCACGTTCCTCCACCGGCAGCAGCACCAGCTCCACCACCGGCCGGTGCTCGGGCCCGTACGCCAGCTGCTCCGCCACCGAGAAGCCCGGACGGGCCCGACAGGCCGGGTGGTACGGGTGCCCGTCCACCACCCGCTGCTCCCACTCCCAGCCGTTCTCCGGCCAGGACTGCGCGGGGTCCGGCGGGCCGGCCCCTGCCGAATCCGAGACGCGGGTCCCTGCCGGGTCCCAGAGGCCGGTGCCCGCCTGGTTCGAGAGGCCGGTGCCCGCCCGGTCCGGCAACGGTGCCGTCGCCCGGTCCGGCGGCGGTGCCCCCGCCCCGTCCGGCCGACCGGCGCGCGACAGCGCCATCGAGGCCGCGCTGTGCCCGAGTTCGGCGGCGAAACCCGCCCCCTGCGGCACTCCGAGGCCCGCCATCAGCCGCTCCGGCCGATCGTGGCGGACCCCGTCCAACCGGATCTGCGTCACATACGCTCCGGTCGCGTACGGGTCCGGGGCCGGCCCGTGCAGCCGGCGGCCGTCGGCGAGCCGCAGGGTCACGCCGTCCGGGCCGCCCGAGCGGCCGGCGACCCACGGCAGCGGTTCGTGGGTGAGCGCGCGCCACAGCCGGGTCAGCACCGCGGCGCGGGCCCCGGGCAGCGCGGCCTCGTACCGCGGCACCAGGTCGGGACGCAAGACGGCCAGTTCGGCCGCTACCTCGGCCTCGGCGGTGGGGGGTCGGTGCACGGCGGGACTCCTCGGGTACGGATAGGGACACAGCGGACGGTCATGGCGGGGATACTGATCGTCCCCGCCCGAGTGGACCCGTAGGGAACGAGTGGAACGCGTGGACCTCATGCCCCAGACCGCCGCCGCCGACGCGGCCCCCGCCGACGCGGCCCCCGTCGACGCGGCCCCCGTCGAAGCGCCACCGGAGCCCGGGCCGGCGCTCGACTGCGCCGCCGGGTCGACCGCCGTTCCCGGCGCCACCCGCGCGGACACCGCCACCCGCGCCGACGCCTACGCCACGACCTCCCTGCTGAACTGCCTGCTGCGCGAGATCGCGGAACCGGTCCGGCGGGAACAGGGGCGCCACGTGCACCGGTTGCCCGCCACCGGCCACCTGCTCCGCGTCACCGCCACCAGGCGCCCGGCCGACCCCCAACTGCACGTCCGCGGGGCCTGGAAGCGGCTCGGCCACACCGAACTCGTCGAACTCGCCGCCGAGGAACTGCGCCGCCACACCGGTCTGCCCAACCACGAACTCCCCGCGGAGATGATCGACAGCCGGGACGCGGTGGCCGCCCTGCTCACCGCCCGCGCCCGCGCCGACCCGCCCGACGACCCCTACGTGCGCTCCGAGCAGTCCCTGCTCCTCGGCCACCCGCACCATCCGGCGCCCAAGGCGCGCGGCGGCGGGCCCGTCGCCGGCTGGCTGCCCTACGCGCCCGAGGCGCACGCCCGCTTCCGGCTCGAACTGCTCGGCGTGCGCGCCGACTCGGTCGTCGAGGAGGGCGACACCTCCGCGCTGGACACGCTCGGTGCCGCACCGCCCGGATACCGGCTGCTGCCCGCCCACCCCTGGCAGTTGGAGCTGGCCGCGGCCGCGCTCGCCGCGCCCTTCGCCGACGGGCGGCTGATCCGGCTCGGCCGCACCGCCCACCCGGCATGGCCCACCGCCGCGATCCGCACCCTTTACCTGCCCCGGCACGACCTGTTCGCGAAGTTCAGCCTCGACGTGCGCATCACCAACGACGTCCGCCGGCTCTGGCGGCACGACCTGCGCCGGCTCCACCGCACCGACACCGCGGCCCGGCACGCCGTGGCGGCCTCCCGCGGTCCCGCCGCCTGGCTGAGCGACCGCGGCTACCGCACCGCCCGCTTCGCCCACGAGGAGCTCGCCGTCCTCGTCCGCGAGGGCCTGCGCGACCGCCTGCTGCCCGGGGCGACCCCGCTGCTCGCGGCGGCCCTCGCGGAAGGCTTCCCCGGCAGCCCGCTGGCGGCCGCCGCCGACCCGGCGCGCTGGTGGGAGGCCTACCTGGCGGCCGTCGTCCCGCCGGCGCTGGAGGCCTTCGCCGACCACGGCGTCGTCCTGGAGGCGCACCTGCAGAACACGCTGGTCGCGGTGGACCCCGAAGGCCTGCCCGTGCAGGCGCTGTTCCGCGACGCCGAAGGGGTGAAACTGCTGCCCGAGGTCACCCGGGAGGCCGGCTGGGAGCGTCTGGTGTACTGCCTGGTCGTCAACCACCTCACGGAGATCGCCGGCGCGCTCGTCGAGCACCGTCCCGGTTTCGACCCGTGGCCCGCCGCCCGCCGCGCCCTCGACCATCCCGCCCTGCCGGAGGCCACCGACCTGCTGACCGCGCCGACCCTGCCCGGCAAGACCAACCTGCTGCTGCGCTGGAGCGGCGCCGACGGCGCCACCGCCCGCTACCGGCCGGTGCCCAACCCCCTGGCCCGCCGCGGCGCCGGCGCCCGCCCCGAGCGGCCCCGACCGCCGTCGCACCGACCGCCGTCGCACCGACCGCCGCCGCTCTGACCGCCGTCGCCCCAGGGGCCTGCCACCGGTCGGCCGCGGGGCGCCCGGCGGTCCGGGGGCACACCCGCGGCCTCATGACGTCAAGTCCCCGCAGGCGGGAAAGGACGTCAGGTCGAACCGGCACCGTCAGGTCACACGTGCACGTCCCACTTCTGGTTCCCGGCACCGTTGCAGTCGTAGAGCTGGGGACGGGTGCCCCGCTCGGGGTGCGTGTTCGGCACGTCCAGGCAGCGGCCGGAGTGCGGGTTGTAGATCGAGCCGTCCGCACGATAGCGCCACGGCTTCGAACGCCATTCGGTGTGGCAGTCGTTGGACTCCACCTTGGTGCCGTTGGCGGTGCCGGCCCACTCCAGGTTGAGGCACTTGCCGACGCCGTTGCGCAGGGTGCCGTCCGAGGCGAAGTGCCAGTCCTGGGCGTTGGTGTTGTCGCAGTCCCACATAACAGGAGGTTCAAGTGATGGCCGTCCGGGGCGGTACGGGCTCACCTGTCCGTCCGGGGGCGGAAGACGCCGGTGTCGACGACCCGCCGGACCAGCGCGTCCAGATCGCCGGCCACCGCCGTCTCGCCCTCGGCGGGCCCCCGCAGGGTGTACGTGCCGTCCTCGTGGGAGTCGATGAGTACCTCTCGCGCCGAACGGTCGAAGAAGTCCACGGTCAGCCGCAGGGTCTCGTGCGAGAAGTACGGGTACGCCTCACAGACCCCCGCCGTGGCCCGCAGGCGGGCGAGGAGGGCGTGATGCCCGGCATGTCTGCCGTCCGACAGCAGCGCCTCCCACTGGGAGTCCGTCAGCCGTTCGTCCTCGAGGGCAAGGGCGGCCCGCTTGGGACGCAGGTAGGGGAACTCCCTGGCGAGGTCCCGCAGTCCGGCCCCCTCCCGCCAGGCGGCGGCTGACCGTGCCACGACGTCGAGTTCGCCGGTCGAGCCGGACGCCCACACCAGGTGCCGCCGCCGGTCGTCGAGGGTGACCGAGAACCGCCGCTCGCCCAGTCCCAGGCGGACCTCCACCACGGCCCGCTCGGCGGCGACCCGCGCCGTCTTGTAGCGGGCCTCAGCGGACTCCGCCGAGGGCGTGACCTCACCGAGGTCCAGACCGCCCTCGGCAGCCGCGGCGCGCAGCGCCCCGGCCAGTGAGCCGGCGCGGATCAGATCCGGGTAGAGGCGGGAATCCGGAACGGCGGCAGCGCCACCGGACGGGTTTCCGGGTGATTCGCCGTTCATGGATTCCGAGCCTCTTCCGTTCTCGCCGGTGGACGACGAACGCGGGTCGTCCGGTGCGGGTCCCCTCGCTCAGGGCTCCAGGTCCTCCAGCGCCCAGGCCCTGGCGAACTTCGGGTCCTTCCAGTCCGGCTGGGGCACGTCGATGGGCCCGGTGTGGTCATAGAACTTGATCTTACTCCAGGCCTTCCTCTTGGAGATGATCGCCCGCGCGATCCAGCCCATCTCCTGCTCGGTCGCCTTCGCCCCCGGCTGCAGTCCACGAGCGGCCGACTCCTCGAACCCGCCGCTGAACCCTTCGGTGTACACGTGGATCACGGTGTCGGGGTTGTCGTCGATGGCCGCGCGCACGTAGCCGATCCAGCTGTCCCGGTAGGCGTCGCCCATGTAGTGCGTGATGTTCTTGGCCTCCGCCCACTTGTCCGCGCGTTCGTCCCGCAGCCCGAGCGCCACGTCCGTCGGGCACTGCAGCACGTTGTGGACGAGGACCGGAGCGGTGCCCGCCATCACGTAGTAGGTGTGGACGCCCTCGATGGTGAGGTCGTAGGTCACCATCCGGTCGACGCGGTTGCGGACGCCTACCACGGTGACGAGACCGAGGCCGACGGTCTGCAGCCGGTCGCCCGGTGCGAGCCGGGACGCGTCGACGAAGGTGTGGCGGGTCAGGTCGTAGTAGGGATGGTTCTGCGTGCTCGTCAGCGTGCTCTCGCCGGTGAGCGTCCGGACGCTGAGGTCGGTGAACTCCGTGTCGTCCGTGGTGACATAGGTCCGCTCGACCCGGTGCAGCTCGGTGGCTCCGCCCGGCCGGGCGTTCCGCACGGTGTCGCCGACCCGTACGTCCTGGACCGCCTCGACGCTTCCGTCCGCCATCAGGACGCCCGTACCCGCGGGGAAGCTGTGCCTGATGCACTCGTTCGCTATCTTCGGCAGGTTCTTGAACCGGGCCAACTCGGCCATGTTGCGCAGGCGCTTGAAGGTCGCCGAGCTGATGACGGCGTCCTTGGACAGCTGGGTCAGCACGTTCAGGCCCGCGTCGATCCCGGCGATGTCACCGATGACCATGGCGGCCCGGAGCGCGTAGACGCCCTTGGCGACCGCCTTCAGCGCGGCCGGAAGGACCAGGGACCCGATCGCCCACAGGCAGTCGCTGCTGGTGAGGTCGAAGTGCTTGGCGCAGCCGATGAAGTCGCTGACCAGGGAGTAGCCGATGGCCTTGGCCAGGTTGACGTCGAACTCCCAGACGTTGATGTCCAGGACCTGGTGGGTGGTGAAGTCGACCGGTGTGGAGGTGAGGAAGTCCTTCTTGTAGTCGCCGGTCGCGATGCACGCCTCCGCCGAACCGTTCGGAATGGCGCAGGTACGGAAATTTTTGACAGGCAACGGTCAATTTGCGGAACGCTGGTTGCCAGTTGACGTGGTGTTGACTCCCGTCTTGCGGTGTGATCAACTCCGTCGGCCGGAACACCACGACGAGGGGGGACGACCGCGATGGCGGACAGTGGGGCACGGCGGTGGGCGGCTCTCGGGCTGACGGCTGCGGCGCTGCTCGCCGCGGCCGGATGCTCCGGCGGTGACTCCGGGGCGTCCCGCGCCGGCGCGAGCACGCCCCCGAGCGTCTACGCCACCGACCCGGGCAAGGGGGGGCCCTGCCGGGCGACGATGAACGACATCACCGCCGTCGGCAAGAAGCTGTCCGCCGACGCCAAGGACCGGGACAAGGCCGCCGCCGATCTCCAGGACGCCGCCGACCGGTTCCAGGCCGACGCCGAGAAGATCGAGAACCCGAAGGCCAAGAAGGCCGCGCAGCAACTGGGCACCGTCTACGACGGTCTCGCCGACGGTGCCAGGAACAACCGCAGCCCCGACCTGAAGACCCTGCCGGGCAAGGTGCAGAGCGCGGTCACGGCACTGGGCGACTGCGCGGCCGGCGAGTAGCCGCCGGAGTCGGCGGCGGGACGCACAATCGTCCCGCCGCCCCCGGTCAGGGAAGGATCTCGACGTACCCGTCGGTTCCGTGGACGCGGATGCGCTGCCCGTCCCGGATCAGCCGGGTGGCCTGCTCCACGCCCACCACCGCCGGCAGACCGTACTCCCGGGCGATCACCGCGCCGTGGGTCATCAGACCGCCCACCTCCGTCACCAGGCCCGCGATTCCGACGAACACCGGCGTCCAACTGGGGTCGGTGAAGGGCGTGACCAGGATGTCGCCCGCTTCGAGATCGGCCTCCGCCATGTCGAGGACGACGCGGGCCCTGCCCTCGACGGTCCCGGCGGAGACCGGCAGGCCGGTCAGGGCACCGGCCGGCACGTCGTCGCGCCGGTACGCCCCGGAGACGGCCTCGCCGTCCGAGGTGAGCACCCGGGGCGGGGTGAGCGCGTGGTACGAGCGGAACGCCTCCCGGCGCTGCCGGATCAGCCGGTCGTCCGCGCGGTGGGAGTGCACGACGCGGCGGAGTTCTTCGAACGTCAGGTAGAAGACGTCCTCCACCTCGCCGACCACGCCTTCCCGCACGAGGCGTTCGGCCTCCCCCAGCAGGGCCCGCTTGTAGAGGAAGTAGCGGCTGACGATGTCGTACTTCGGGTACTCCCGGTACCCGATGAAGGCCCTGACCCGGTCGATCATCCGCTTGGCCTCGTCGGCCCTCCGTTCGCCGTCCGGCAGCGCCCGCAGGCGCGACAGCACATCCTGCTCCTTCTCCCGCGCCGTGCGCCGTCCCTGCTCGAAGCGCCGCGCGGCGGCGCCGGGCGCGAAGTTCCGGACGTGGTCGAGGATCACCGGCAGGAGTGCGCCGGGGCGCTCGCGCCAACGCGGCCTGGTGATGTCGATCTCGCCGGCGCACCGCATGCCGTACCGGTCGAGGTAGGCCTCGATGGCCTCGCGCGCCTCGGTTCCACCCGGGAGCTCAGCCAGCCCGTCCAGGAACCCGTCGTCCTCGACTCCCTGCAGGAACGCCACGACCTCCGGCCGCGGGCGGATCACGTCCGCGACGTCGAGCAGTGCCAGGCCCATCTCCGAGGTGACGTTCCCGGGGGCGGACAGCGTGAGCGTGTCGGCCGCGTTCTTCTCGCCCAGCCACTCGTGGAGCCTGTCGTTGAGCCACCACGTGGCCTCCATCCCCGCCATGACGGCCTGGATGTTCAGCGGGTCACCGAGGATCCGCCGGTGCTCCTCGAAGGCCTCGTCCAGCAGGAAGTCGAAGAGCGCCGGTCCGGTCCTCGTCCGGATGCCGCGCTCCAGGGCGGCGAGCGACGCCCGGCTGCGCTCGATCAGCTCGCCGACGACGGCCGGATCGAGCTCGACCGGTGCGCGCGCGCCACCGGCCGCGGGCCCGCCGGGCTTCGGCCCGCCCGCCTCCCGAGTGCCTGGCGTTGCGTCCGGGACCGGGAGGGCGAAATCGTCGCGGTCGAGGACGCTCTGCAGGGCATCCCTGATCAGCGGATCGCCTCTCCCGATGACGTCCAGGAGGGCGGCGCGGCTCGCCGGTGCCGCCAGGCGCCGGGTGACGTCGACGAACAGTCGCCCACCGGCCTCGTGCATCGGCACCATGGCCGTCAGCCGCCACATGGAGAGCCCCAGCGGCCTCATCGGGTCGGTCATCATCTGCTGGTGACCGACGGAGACGTAGACGCGGTTCTCCCGGTCGCCGGTCTCGGGGACGGTCGCGGGGACGGGGAACAGCGTCGTGATCGGCCGGCTCTGGAGGATCCGGAATCCGTCGTCGACGAGGCACCACTCGATGTCCTGCGGGCGGCCGAAGTGCGCTTCGATCCGCCGCCCGAGCCGCACGAGCCGCAGAATCTGGGCATCCGTCAGCGCCGGCTGCTCCCGCCGCCGCGAGTCGAGCGCCACCAGCCGCGTACCGCCGGCCGGCAGGGCGGCGACGGCACGCTGTTTGGCGGCGACGTCCCTGGTGACGACCTCGCCGTGCCGCACCTTGAAGACGTCCGGGTCCACCAGGCCGGAGACCAGGGCCTCGCCGAGGCCGAAGCCGGCGTCGACGGTGGCGACCGTCCGGTTGCCCGTGACGGGGTCGGCCGTGAACAGTACGCCGGACGCGTCCGGGAGGACCATCTGCTGCACGACCACCGCCATGTGGACCGTGCGGTGGTCGACGCCGTTCCGCCGGCGGTAGGCCACGCCCCGCTCGGTGAACAGCGAGGCCCAGCAGCGGCGGACGTGCTGGAGGACGGCCGCCTTCCCCACGACGTTCAGGTACGTGTCCTGCTGGCCGGCGAAGGAGGCCGTCGGCAGGTCCTCCGCCGTCGCGCTGGATCGGACGGCGTAGGCGGACTGCTCGCCGAACCGGGCGAGCGCCGAGGTGATCGCCGCCGCGACGTCGCCCGGGACGGCGACGCCCTCGATGGTCCGACGGATCCGCGCGCTGAGGGTGCGGACGCCCTCCCGGTCGTCCGGGCTCAGGCGCGACAACCGCTCGAGCCGGTCGCCGAGCGACGGCGCCTCCGCCACGATCCGGCGGAAGGCGTCCGTCGTCACACAGATGCCGCCCGGTACGCGGACGCC
Source organism: Streptomyces sp. MS06 (assembly GCF_047200655.1). NCBI lineage: Bacteria > Bacillati > Actinomycetota > Actinomycetes > Kitasatosporales > Streptomycetaceae > Streptomyces > Streptomyces sp. MS06. The sequence goes on along the minus strand of NZ_JBJZOJ010000019.1, from coordinate 10,156 downwards.
CTCCATCCGCGACAGCTCGCCCAGGTGGGCGGCCTTGCCGCCGACGAGCGCGACCTGAGTCCCGTCGACGTCCTGCAGATCCACCACGTACCGGTCCACTGCGTACTGATCCGTCATCGCGGCACCTCCGGGCCTGCCGTGCTCCGCTGCACCGCGTCGGCCGGTCGTGTCACCGGCACCCTCGACTCCGCCGAACTTCTTGTCGAGCACGTCCTCATCCCAGGTCGCCCATCCTTCTCCCGAGCCGGTCGGCCGCGCCGCCCGTACGCCTGCCCCTGCGACGGCTCCCGCACGTCGTGCCGGCATCGGCCGACGATTCTGCGCCATCTCCCGGGCCTTGCGGCAAGCCCCCCGTCGCGCTATAAGTTGAGAGTGGCGAGGAGAGTGTTCTCCTCGCCTTCGTCCGTGGCCGCCCAGGTGCTGTCGAGCCGCACCTCTCGTGTCCGGATCGCGGGCGGCGCTTCGTGGGCCTCCGGCGGGAGCGGGCCGTACAGCCGGGTGACGGTGACCGGGTGACGGTGACCGGGTGACGGCGACCGCTGTGTCGTGCCCCTGCGCGAAGGGGCTCCGTTCCCCGCGAGCGTCGAGGCCGACGACCTCGGGATCCATGTCGTGCATGTCCTCCCGGGCCGCCGACCGGCTGTGGGGCCTCCGATCGGCGGCCCCACAGCAAGATCTTCACCAGTCCTCTAGCCGAGGCTCCAGCGCTGGAGTGCGGATCCGGTGTCCGCCTGCTGCGTGACCAGGGCACCGTCGCTGGTGGACGCCGTGGTGAGCGCCAGGCCGCTCTTGGCGGAGGTGACGGTGTAGGTGCCGTCGGAGTGGTGGACGGGGTTCCAGTGCTGGTTGCTGTTGCCGGTGCAGGTCCACTGGATGACCCGGGCGCCCGCGGAGGTGGAGCCGCCCTCGACGTCGGCGCACAGACCCGACTCGGCGTTGACGAGCTGGTACGAGCCGTCCGCCTGCCGGGTGAACTGCCAGGTCTGGTTGGTGCCGCCGTTGGCCGTCCAGGTGATGAGCTGGGTTCCGGCTGTCGTGCTGTGGCCGGGGTCGTCGAGCGCTTTGCCCGAGGCCGTGAGGGTGTGGGAGCCGTCGAGCGAGCCCGAGGACGTGCCGACCGCGGTGACGGTCAGGGTCTGCTCGCCCGCGGAGCGGGACCCGCCGACGCCGCTGCCGCCGGTGTCGGTCCAGGACCGGGTGGGCGTGGTCTCGGCGAGGCGTCCGGAGGTGGCGGACAGTCCGATCACCAGGCCGCTGTAGCGGTTGACCAGGCGGTAGGTGCCGGTCGCGCCGCCGTCGGAGGATGCCGTGCCGGGGATGACGAACCACTGCTGGCCGACGGTGGGTCCGCCGCCTCCGGCCGCGGTCGCGGTCGGCCGGGTCCCCCAGGTGCGGCCCGAGGAGGGGGTGGTGGCCACGCCGAGCAGGGCGCCGGTCTCCGAGTTGGCGATGCGGTACGAGCCGTCGCCGTCGGCGGCGAACGTCCAGGCGTCCAGGCCCGATCCGGTGGCGGACGCGAGAGAGGTGGTGGCGGAGCTGCCCGAGACCTGCGCGAGGACGCGGCCGCCGGCGCTGCTGATCCGGTAGGTCTTGGCGGGGTCGAAGGGCGCGGGGGCCGGGGCCGAGGAGCCGATGGTGACGTCGACGTACTCCGAGGAGGAGCCGCCGGAGCAGCCGAAGGAGCAGTACGAGCGGAAGCTCTTGCCCACGACGGTGGAACTGGTCTTGTTGGCGCTGTCGAGGAACCAGCGGTACCAGGAGGCGGTGGTGTAGCTACCGGTGTCGCCGATCAGCGTCCACTTCTGGGTGGCGAGGTTGTCGGTGGCGTAGTACTGCTGCGGCGCGTTGCCGGACTGGTCGACGGCCTGCGGTTCGCCGATGTAGAGCCCGAGGTAGGCGTCGTAGGTGATGTCCATGACGAACAGGGGCGAGGTCGGCGGGGCGGTGCCCGCGGCGATCTGCTGGTCGGTGGTGCCGGTGGTGGCCGGGCTGTACTCCTGCGAGACGGGCGTGTAGCCGGTGGTGTCGGCGGCGGTCACCGGGACCAGGTTGCTCTCCCTGCCGCCGGTGCCGGGCTGGGACCAGGAGCCGTCGTACCACTTCTGCCATGAGCCGGGCGCCATCTTCGAGGCCATCGGTGCGCGCGCCACATGCTCGTAGAACGCCTTCCAGCCACCGTTCTTGTCCACCACGCGCGAGCCGTAGTACACGTAGAAGTAGCCCGAGGCCGTGTCGGCGAACAGCCGCTGGTCGCCGTCGCCGTAGTAGTACGTCTGGTGCGGGAATGCCGCGGTGTCGTCGCGCTCGGTGCTGTACGGGGACGTGATGGCGTGCCCCTCGATGGTCCAGTTGCGGCCCTGGTCGGTGGAGACGGCGTAGTCGATCGCGTCGTAGTGGACGCCGTCGCCGAAGGGCTGCGGGGTGAACTCGTTGTGCACCAGCCCGTACCAGGTTCCGGTGTCCGGGTCGACCCAGACACCGGCCAGGTCGCAGTAGTTGCGCTGTGCGTAGCCCGAACCGGACGGCGCGTAGGTGGCGTCGACGCCGGTCGGGCTGTTGTTGCAGAACGCCGTGGTGTCCGCGTTCGTACCCGAGTCGCTGATCGCGGACGACCGGCCGGCGGAGTCGAGGTCGGTCCCGGTGTAGAAGTTCCACTGGCGGCTGTCGTTCGCGCCGTACAGCGAATGCGCTTCCTGGTAGTAGAAGGTGCCGTCCTTGTCGATGTACGGGTAGGCCGGGGTGTCGTCGGGATGGCTCCACGAGCCCTTCGCGCCGACCGTGACGGTGTAGGTGGGAGCGGCGGCGGCCGACCGCTGCGGGGTGGAGAGCACGGCACTGCCGGCCGCGACGAGGGTCGCCGCGACGAGCGCGCCGCTGATCCTTCTTCTGCGGGTGGTGGACATGAGTGGTTCCTTCCGGTCTTCCGGCCTCACGTGGGGCGTGAGGCCGGCGGTCTGGGGGGTCCGACGGGAGATCGGGCCGCGTGGCGGGCTGACCGGTGAGGTCAGCTGCCGGCAAGGACGTCCAGCAGTCGTGTCACCTCGGCCGAGACCGCACCCCGGGCCGGGCCGAAGTAGTGGCGGGGGTCCGTCGCCAGGGGGGTGGCGGCGAGGCCGCTGCGGACGGACGAAGTGAAGATCTTGTTGAGATGGGTCGAAATGTTGATCTTGGTCATGCCGGCGGCGACGGCTTTGGCCAGGTCGCCGTCGGACACGCCTGACGAGCCGTGCAGCACCAAGGGGATGTCGAGCGTGGCGCGCAGGCGGGCGATGAGGTCGAAGTCCAGGCGGGCGGTGCGGGTGCGCATCGCGTGGGAGCTGCCCACCGCGACGGCCAGGGCGTCGACGGCCGTCTCGGCGGCGAACCGCCGGGCTTCGTCGGGGTCGGTGCGTACGCCCGGAGCATGGGCGCCGTCCTTGCCGCCGATCGCGCCCAGTTCGGCCTCCAGGAAGACCTCCGCGCGGTGGCAGGTGTCGGTGACGGCGCGGGTACGGGCGAGGTTCTGCCGGTAGGGCAGCCGGGAGGCGTCGAACATGACCGAGGTGAAGCCGAGTTCGACGGCCTGCTCGACGAGTCGGGCCGATTCGGCGTGGTCGAGGTGGACTGCGACCGGTGTCTCGGCGGCGCGGGCCAGGGCCAGCGAGGCGAGTCCGATCGGCCTGAGGGATCCGTGGTAGCGGGCGGTGTTCTCGCTGATCTGCAGGATGACGGGCTGTCCGGCGCGCCCGGCGCCGGCGACGATGGCTTCGGCGTGCTCCAGTTGGACGACGTTGAATGCGCCGACGCCCCGGCCGTCCGCGTAGGCGGCGTTGACGATGTCGTCGGTGGCGACGAGAGGCATCAGGTTTCTCCACGGTGGTGAGCGGACGGAAGCGCCGGCAGGTCGCAGGGGCGACGTCGCCTGCCGTGGGGTGGGGCGCCGCGGCGGCGGACCGGGCTGAAGCGGGCCGCGTCGGTCTCCCCGCCGCCGGCGCGCCGGTCCGCCCGCAGCACGCGGTGAGAGGCGTCCCGGGTCGGCGGCGCGACGCTGCGGGTGGCGTCAAGAACGGCGTCAAGAACGGCGTCCGGAGCGGCGTCAAGAACGGCGTCCGGAGCGGCGTCCGGAGCGGCGTCCGGAGCGGCGTCCGGAGCGGCGTCCGGAGCGGCGTCCGGAGCGGCGCTGAGGGCGACGGTGAGGATCACTGCGCACCCCCGCAGGCGACCGTGCACGCGGCGGGCTCGGATGCCCCCTCCTCGGTCTCCCAGGCCAGCAGCCCCGCCCCCAGGCAGCCTGCCTGGTCGCCCAGGGCGGCCCGCACCACCGTGGGGCGCCGGTGGAAGGTGAGGCGCTGCTCCAGTTGCTGCCGCAGCGGACCCAGGAGCAGTTCACCGGCCTCGCACAGCCCGCCCCCCATGACGATGACCTGCGGTGAGAGCAACGAGACGGATGAGGTCAGGGCCATCGCCAGTGCCGTTACAGCGCGGTTCCAGACCTCTTCGGCCCCCCGGTCGCCCGCTGCCTTCAGTTCGGCCACCTGCGCGGCGCCGGTGACGGCGCGGCCCGAGCGGGCACCGTAGGCGGCGGCGATGGCGGCGGCCGAGGCGACGGCCTCCAGGCAGCCGCACCCTCCGCACGCACAGGCCGTGCCCGCGGGGTCGGTGAGGACATGACCGAGCTCACCGGCATACCCCTGGCCCGAGACCGGCCGGCCGTCGAGCAGCAGGGCGGCGGAGATGCCGGTGCCGACGGCGCAGAACAGCACGTCGTCGGCGCCGCGGGCGGCACCGAGCCGTGCCTCCGCCATGCCGCCGGCCCGCACGTCGTGCCCCAGCGTGACGGACAGGCCGGTGACCTCGCTGAGCAGCGCGGCCAGCGGCAGGTCCCGCCAGCCGAGGGCGGCCGAGTAGAGCGCATGCTGGGACGGCTCGTCCACGATTCCGGGCACCACCACGCCGGCAGCAGCCCCGGGAGCGTGCTCGGCCAGTCGGCGCAGCACCTCGGCCACCGCGTCCACCACCGCTCGGGGGCCCTCGCCGCGCGGGGTCGGCAGTCGCAGGCGGGCGACCTGCCGCATGGCCCGGTTCACCACCGCGCCCTTGATCGACGTCCCGCCGACGTCGACGGCGATGACGTACTCGGACGGCCCGTCGTACTCGGACGGCCCGGGGTGTTTGGACGGTCCGGGGTGCTCAGTCATCGCACTGGTCCAGGATGACCGAGCGGGTGAGGTTGCGGGGCAGGTCGGGGTCGAGACCGCGCGCCCGGGCGGTGCGGACGGCCAGTTGCTGGGCGCGGACCAGGGAGGCCATCGGGTCGATCGCCTCCTCGCCCTTCCCGGAGTCGGCCAGGTACACGCCGCCGATCCGCAGGACGTCCCTCAGCAGGCCCCGTGGCGCGGGGCCGAAAACCCAGGCCGCACGGTTGGAGCGGGTGACGCTGATGGGGCCGTGCCGGTATTCCATCGCGGGGTATGCCTCGGTCCAGGCCCCGGCCGCCTCGCGCATCTTCAGTGCGGCCTCCAGGGCGAGGCCGTAGGTCCATCCGGTGCCGAGGAAGGACACCTGCTCCACTGCGAGGAACGCCTCCGGCAGGGGTTCGCCGATGACCAGCTCGGCGTGGGCGGCGGCCTCCGCCAGCGGGCGTACCCCCGCCGGCAGCGCCCCCTGCTCCTCCAGATGGGCGCGGAGCAGGGCCAGCGCGGTGGTGGCGAAGCGGCTCTGGACCACGGACCTCTCATCCGCGTGGTCGAGGACGACCGGGTTGTCCGCGACCCCCACGACGGGGGAGCGGGGGTCCGCGGTGATCACCGACGTGGACACCCCGCCGCGCAGCCGGCCGAGCAGGTCGAGGACCTCGGTGGTGGTTCCGGAACGGGTGATGGCGACGACGCGGTCGTAGCGGCGGCCGGCGGGGAACTCCGAGGCGGCGAAGGCGTCGGTCTCCCCGTGGCCGCCGTCCTCGCGGAGCGCGGCGTAGGCGAGAGCCATGAACCAGGAGGTGCCGCAGCCCACGACCGCGACCCGCTCGCCCGCGCGGGGCAGGGCCGCACGGTGGTCGGCGACGGATGCGGCGGCCCGCCGCCAGCAGTCGGGTTGCGAGGCGATCTCGCGGGCAGTGTGGCACTCGGCCTCGGAGTCCGAGGCGGAGGCGGAGGAGAGGGGCATGACAGGAGGCTCCTTGTGCAGCGCGGTGCGGAATTCCTAGGCGGGCGACGGTCGGGGACGGCTCTCGTCCGTCGGGTCGGCTGTCTGGTCGAAGGTCTCGACGTACTCCTCCGTGGGCCCGAGGGCGGGGCCGTCACGCAGCTCGATGCGGTCGGCGAGGCGCTCCAGTTCCAGCACGGTGATGGTGTTCTCACCGCTGCGCAGGAAGGGGCGGGGCAGGTAGAGAGTCGTCTGCGGGCCGATCTCCCAGTAGCGGCCGAGCAGTTCGCCGTTGACCCAGCAGAAGCCCTTGGCGAAGCCGGGCAGGGCGAGGAAGGTGTCCGCGGGCCGGTCCAGAGGGAGGCGGGCGGTGGCGAAGCCCGTTGTCCCACCGGGCGGTGCGGCGGAGGCGACGCGGGCGAGGTCTGCGGGCGTCCAAGTGTCCAGCGGGAGCCGGTGCATGCTCCAGCCGTGGACCAGCCGCCGTTCGACGCGCACCGCGCCCAGGACGCCCTTGCCCTGGCCGAGCAGCGGACCGTAGTTGATCCGCCCCTGGTTCTCCACCAGCAGCTCCAACCGCACCTGGCGACCGGTGCCGTTCAGCGGGCAGGAGGACGTCTCCTGGTCGAGTACGGCGACGAGGGCGCCGTCCACGAACACGTGCGCCCGGTCGTGCAGGCCGGTCACGGTCAGCTCGTGCTCGCCGGCGGGGATGCGCGGCCTGGCGGCGTAGAGCACCAGCCCGGACGCCTGGCCGAGCTCCTCGAAGCTGAGCGGCAGCGGGGCCTCGACCGGCTCCGCGGTCGCGCGCAGCGCGTCCAGCAGGGCGGCGCCGCGGGTGACGGGCAGGGTCCGGGGTGTCAGCAGGGCGGGATCCGCGGGGAGCGGGCGGGGCGGCGCGCCCGGATCGACAAGCCGCTCGCGCAGGGCGTGGAACTTGGCGGTGAGGGAACCGTGTTCACTGATGGGTGCGTCGGAGTCGTAGCTGGTGACGGTCGACCGGAGGCGTTCGCCGTCGTGGTTGGCGCCCGCCCACAGGCCGAAATTGGTGCCGCCGTGCGCCATGTAGAGGCTGAGGGATCCGCCCTCGTCCAGGATGCGGCCCACGGTCCCGGCGGCGTCCGAGGCGTCCCGCACGTGGTGCTTCTCGCCCCAGTAGTCGAACCAGCCGTTCCAGAACTCCGCGCAGAAGAAGGGCTCGTCGGGCCGGCGCGCGCGCAGCAGAGCTGCCGCCTGCTCGGGGCGTGAGCCGAAGGTGACGGCAGCCAGTTCGCCGGGAAGGGTGCCGCCGTCGAGCATCAGCTCGGTGGGCCCGTCCGCGGTGTAGAGCAGCTCGGTGATCCCACGAGCGGTCAGGGCTTCGCGGATCCAGCGCAGGTAACCGGCGTCGTCGCCGTAACTGCCGTACTCGTTCTCGATCTGCACCGCCACCACCGGGCCGCCGCGGCCGGCCTGGAGCGCGGCGACGCGCGGGATCAGCTCGTCGAACCAGCGGCCCACGGCGTCCAGGAACGGCGGGTGCGAGGTGCGCAGCCGCATGCCGGGAGTGCCGGTCAGCCAGGCGGGCAGCCCGCCGTTGTCCCACTCGGCGCAGATGTACGGACCCGGGCGGACGATCACGTCGAGGCCCTGGTCCTGCGCGAGCCGGACGAACCGCTCCAGGTCGCGCCAGCCGTCGAAGCGGACGTCGCCCGGTGCGCGCTCGTGGAAGTTCCACGGCACGTAGGTGTCGACGGTGTTGAGTCCCAGCGCGGCCAGCCGCTCCAGCCGGTCGGCCCACTGCTCGGGATGGACGCGGAAGTAGTGCAGCGAACCGGACAGGACGCGGTGGGGCCGGCCCCTGCGCAGCAGGACGGAGTCCGTGCGGGTGAGAGCGGCGCCGGTGGTGGGGGCGGCGAGCCGGGCGGGTGACGGTTCGGGGCGCAGGGTCACTTGACGGCTCCGGCGGTCATGCCCGCGCGCCAGAAGCGCTGGAGGGCGAGGAAGGCGAGCAGCAGGGGAAGGACGGACACGAGCGATCCGATGACGACCAGCGGTGGAGGCACCGCGACATGGCTGGCGTTCCAGCCCACCAGGCCGACGGTGACCGGCTGGAGCCGGTCGTCGCCGAGAACCATGGCGGGCAGCAGGTAGTTGTTCCAGATCTCCACGAACTGGAACAGGAAGATGGTGACCAGGGCGGGCAGGAGCATGCGCACGGCGACGCTGCGGAAGATGCGCAGCTCGCTCGCGCCGTCCAGCCGGCCCGCTTCCAGGACCTCGTCCGGGACGGTCTGCACGGCGAAGACCCGGGCGAGATACACACCGAACGGGCTGACGACGCTCGGCAGCAGGACGGCCAGCGGGTTGTCGATGAGTCCGGCGCCGGAGAACATCAGGTACAGCGGCAGGGTGAACAGCACCTTGGGCACCAGGACCGCAGCCAGTACCAGGGTGAAGACGGCGCCCCGGCCGGGGAAGTCGAACTTGGCCAGCGCGTATCCGGCGAGCGCGGAGAACAGCGTTCCCAGCAGCGCCCCGACACCGCAGTAGAAGAGGCTGTTGAGCATCCAGCGCCAGAAGATCCCGCCGTCCTGCGAGCCGAGCCGGACGAGATTGCCCCAGGGGTCGAATCCGTCGAACCACAGCCCGCTGCCGCTGAACTGCGCACCGAACGGCTTGGTCGCCGAGACCAGCAGCCACCACAGCGGGAAGAGGAAGTAGACGGCGGACAGACCGAGCAGTGCGGTGACCGTGGCCCGGCCGGCGAAGGTCGCCTCGCGGCCCGGTGCGGAGCCCCGGCGTCCGGCCCGTGTACCCCCGCGCGGCTGCCGCGGCCGGCCGCCGGCCGCAGGCGGGCGCTGCACGCGCGGCGCCGGCGGAGGGCTGCCGGCCGCGCGGGCCGCGGCTTGCTCGGTCGTACCGGGGGCGCTCATGCGGACTCTCCTCGGCTGGTGACCTTGAAGAAGGTGAACGAGACGGCGCCGACGAGCACCGCGAGGACTACCGACTGGGCCGCCGCGTAGGGGTAGTTGCCGGCTGCAACGGCATTCTGTGCGGCCATGATGGGCGTGTACGTCGAGGTGATGGCTCCGCTGGAGACGGGTTGCAGGACGGCAGGCTCGTTGAACAGCTGCGCCGAGCCGATGACCGAGAAGACCGTGGTGAGCACCAGGGCTCCGCGTACCGCGGGAACCTTGATGCTCCAGGCGATCCGCAGCCCGGATGCGCCGTCCATCCGGGCTGCCTCGAGCACCTCGCCGGGAATGGCCTGGAGAGCCGCGTAGATGATGATCATGTTGTAGCCGGCCCAGCTCCAGGTGACGATGTTGGCCACCGACCACAGCGCCAGACCGTCGTCGAAGAACGGGACGGTCACACCGAGCGGTTCGAGCAGTCGGTTCACGGGGCTGGAGTCGGTGGAGTACATGAAGGACCAGATCAGTGCCGCGCTCACACCGGGAACGGCGTACGGGACGAAGCCGGCGAGGCGGAAGAAGCCCTTCCCGCGGGCCGACCTGGCGTCGATGAGCAACGCGAGCCCGAGGGCCAGGCCGAGCATGACCGGCACCTGCACCAGACCGAACAGGGCCACCCGCTCCAGCGATCCGGTGAACGCGCCGTCCCGGAAGGCCCTTGCGTAGTTGGCCAGCGGTTCGAACCGCCGGGTCGGGGCGGTGAGCCCGAGCCCGGAGCGGTGCAGGGTGTACAGGCTGCTGACGGCGGCGTACACGATCGGTGCCAGGTACATGCCCGCGAACAGGAGCAGGAACGGGGCGCAGAACAGCAGGGGTGTCCGTGCGCGCCGGGGCGCTCTGCCCCGTCGGGCGCGCCGTGGCGTCGGCGCCGGCGGCCGGTCCGCCGGAGACCGGGTGCCGGTGGGCGTGGGGGCGCTGGCGTGGGACACGTGCGGCTTCCTTCGTGGGGTGCGGAAGAGCTGCGTCGGCGGAGAACGCCGGTGCTCTGGGGCGGTGGTGGGAGCGCGCTGCCGGGCGGTGGACCGGGTCGGCGTACGGCGGGGGGCCGCCGGGGAGCCACCACGGAGTGGTGCTCA